>JAQIBO010000171.1 GCA_027859055.1 Spirochaeta sp. | reverse complement strand
AGTTCAGGTTAGCGGTAGTCGGCAGCGTCCCCTACAAAGGCTTTTACAACCCCGAAGACGCCCGGAAACTCGCCCGCACGCTCAAGACCGACGACTGGGACGTCGTGGTCCGGCCGGTTGCCGCGTTCTCAACCCTCGGTTACTTCAAGGATCCCCTGTACAGCTTTATGGTCTCTTACGACGACGCACGCCTCGCGGAGTTGCTCATTCACGAAATGTCCCACGCCACCGTATGGGTCAAAGGGGAGAGCCAGTTCAACGAAGAGTTTGCCACCTTCGTCGGTCGTGCCGGCGCCCTGGACTACATGCGCCACCACTTTGGGCCCCAGTCCGTCCAGGTAGCGGACCTTCTCGCCCGCCGCCACGACGCGCGCCGGTTTCGCGAAGACATCCTCCGCCTCCGCGACCAGCTCCAGGCGCTCTACAACAGTACCACCGAGGAACGGGAAGAGCTTCTCAGCCGCAAAAGCGCCGTGATCGCCACGTTCCAGGGCGAGTTTGACAGAACCTATCACGACCGGTACCTCACAGACCGCTACCGCTTCTTCGTGGATGCAAAGATCAACAACGCCTGGATCGACCTGTACCAGACCTACGGCGCCGGCCTCCACGTCTTTGAGACGTACCACGCAGCCCTCGGCAACGACCTGCACCGCACCGTGGAAACGATCGTAGCGCTCATGGATAGCCGCGACGCGTTACCCCGCACAGAGCGGCCGGCTCCCCTGGAGATGCTGAAAATGCGCATTGCGGAAATCGAACTCCGTTCTCCGGAGCCTCTTTCACACCCCAACGGGCAATATCGGATCGAAGATGTCAGTAAGGATTGAAATCGCTACACGTCGGCCCGTGACGCAGCGGCGGCAGCCTCCACCGTGTCGACGGGAAATGCGTCGTCTACCGTAACCGTGATCGTGTGGCCCGGTACCGTGAAGCCCAGTTCGACACTCGCGACAAACGTCGCGCTCTTTTCAACCTCAACATCCTTGAGCGCTCCGTACGGGAGTTCCGTCCGTGTATAGCCGTAACTCCCGCGGCCGAAACGCATGATCTGAGGCTCAGCATGGTACACAACGATCTCTGTGGGGCCCGCCAGGACGAGTGCCGGGCGAAGGGAAATCCGACGGATCGAATCAAGAAGCGGGTCAAGTAGGTGCTTCTCCCGTTTCTCCAGCGACACGGTCTGCTGATAGGCGATCGGCACCGCTCCGGTGCGCTTCTGTTCTTTGCGAATCAGGCTCCGGTAGAGATCGGCCACTGAGCCGGAATCGACGGTGGAGGCGCCGGAAGGTGCCGCGCCCCGCTGTACCTCTGCCCCGGTGTCGGCGGGACCGCTCCAGTTCCTGTGCGTACGCACTATCGCCGTCACCCTCTCAATCATCTCGTCCGAGACGGTGTTGAAAGGAATGGTGAAACGCGAATCCGACGAATACAACGTGAGCTCGCCGTGAAGCAGATCGTGGAGGCTGCGAATCGCTCCAACCTTTGTATACTCGCCATGCCAGCTCCGCACTTCAGACCCCGAGAGTGAGAAAACGGCGATCGAATCGGCGAAGCACACAAGAAGGTGGTCATAGAGGTTATCCCCCGGGCGGGCATTACGGCGCTCGATATGGCGGGGAATCTTGATCGCCAGCTCAACCGACTCGTCGTAACGAAAGTGCGGCTCAAACGCTTCCGGTACATCATCGGGGGATTCGATCTCGAAAATCCACGGCCCGAACATGTCGTACTCGCGTTTCCGTTTCTGCGACTTTTCCATCCCACACCTCCGTTTGCAATACCCCTGTCTACGCCACTACGCCAGGCCCGCCTTGCGGCGCGTGTAAATGTCGTAGAACACCGCAAACAAGAGCACAAGTGCCTTCACCACGTACTGCCAGTCGGATCCAATATTCATGAGCGACATTCCGTTGTTGATAACACCCATGACCAGACCACCGACGATCGCTCCGATTACGGTACCGATACCCCCACTCATGGAGGCGCCACCGATAAAGACGGAGGCGATCGCGTCCAACTCAAAGAGCTGCCCCGCCTGGGGAAGTGCCGAGTTCATGTATCCAGTGAAGACCAGGCCCGCGAGACCCGCGAGACTTCCCATGACCACGAATACGAAGAACTCCACCAGCTCGGCGTTGATACCCGAAAGCTTAGCTGAGCGGGCATTACCCCCGACTGCGTACACGTAGCGGCCGAAAACGGTGCGGTTGGTGACGAAGGTGAGAATCGTCACCACGATCGCCAGAACGATGCCCACGATCGGCAGCCCACGGAACTCCGCGAACTTCCACGAAAGAATTGCGATCAGCGCCACGATAAAGACGTTGCGCAGTACAAAGGCAGAAATGGGAGCGATCGTGAAGCCTTTGCGCTTCTGATTCTGCCGAGTGAAATATGAGGATGCCACCGCAAATATTGCCAGCGCAATCCCGACCAACCAGGGAAGCAGATGCGTCTCCCCGAGCATGAGTCCCTCAGGGGAAATGAAGCCGGACGTGATCCGTGCAAACCCGTCGTCCCGGAGGGAGACGGGACTCACGTTGGTAATTATGTAGGTCAGACCGCGAAATAGCAGCATCCCCGACAGCGTCACAATAAAGGATGGAACCCGCATAAACGCGATCCAATACCCTTGCCACACACCGATTACGGCTCCGATGAGCATCGTGAAGATCACCGTCGGGATGAGCCCGAATCCGGTGTTGTAGATCATCGCCGCGATCGCTCCGGTAAACGCCGCGATCGAGCCCACCGACAGGTCGATATTGCCGATAATGAGGACCAGCACCATGCCTGACGCAAGGATCAGAATGTAACTGTTCTGCATGAAGATGTTTGAGACGTTCCGCGGGGAAAAGTTAATCCCGTTGGTCATTACTGCAAACACAATGAATATGAGGGCCAGCATGATAAACATCGAATAACTTCGAACGTTCTTCTTCAGCAGCTGACCAAGTGATATGGTTTGAGGAGTCTTACTCGAATCCGCCATTGGTTCTCTCCGACTGTTAGCTCAAGGCCATGTGCATGATGCCTTCCTGGGTGGCTTCGTCACGGTCGAGGCTACCCTTAATCTGGCCCTCGTTCATGACGTAGATCCTATCTGCCATACCGATCGCTTCGGGAAGTTCCGAAGTGACCATAATGATACTCTTGCCTTGCGCGGCCAGTTCATTGAGAATCGTATAGATCTCATACTTGGCGCCTACGTCGATGCCCCGGGTCGGTTCATCAACGATAAAGATCTCCGGTTCCGCCAGCAGGCTCCTGCTGAGGACAACCTTCTGCTGGTTGCCTCCACTCAGGTTCTGCACCATCTGATGGATCGAAGGCGTCTTAATGTTCAGGGAATGCCGATAGCGCTCGGCGGCCTCAATCTCAGCGTTGGCATCCAAGATTCCCATGCGGGACAGTTGGGGCAGACTGGAGTTGGTGATGTTGTTTTTCACCGTCTGGATAAGCACCAGCCCCAGCGCCTTGCGGTCTTCCGAGACGTAGCCGATACCTTTCTTAATCGCGTCATGAGGAGAGGCGAGAGTGATCTTCTTGCCGTGCAGAAACGCCTCCCCGGAGGCGTTTGCCCCGTAGGACTTGCCGAAGATGCTCATCATCAGCTCTGTCCGGCCGGCACCCATCGGTCCACAAAACCCCAGGATTTCTCCCTTACGCAGGTTGAAAGAGGCGTTATCCACCACCTTCTTTTCGTGATATTCGGGGTGATGGACGGTCCAGTTCTTAACCTCGAAGACCACATCCCCGATGTTGGGCGTCTTTTCGGGATACAGGGCGTTCATATCTCGCCCGACCATATCCTTAATCAGCATCGACCGGGTGACTTCCTGCGTCCGCGCGTCGTACGTATTGATCGATTTACCGTCACGCATGACGGTAATCTCGTCGGCCACCCGCAACACCTCGTTGAGCTTATGGGAGATCATGATGCAGGTAAGTCCCTCGTTCTTGAGCTCGACGATCAGATCCAGCAACTCATCGCTCTCGTCGTCATTCAGGGAAGCGGTGGGCTCGTCCAGAATGAGAATCTCAGTGTTTTTGGAGAGCGCCCGGGCAATTTCGACTAGCTGTTGCTTACCGACGCCCATCTTGCTCACCACCGTCTCCGGCGGCTCTTTGAGCCCGACACGCTCCAGATAGCTGTGAGACTTCTCCAACAGGTCATCCCAGTTAATAACGCCAAAACGTGTCTTTGCGTGCCCAAGAAACATGTTCTCATAAATCGAGAGATACGGGCTGAGAGCAAGTTCCTGGTGAATGATCGTCAAACCCATCTTTTCACTGTCACGGACGCTGCGAAAGTGGGTTTCCTGACCATGAACCAAAACAGTCCCCTGGTAGCTGCCTACCGGATGGACCCCGCTGATAACACCCATGAGCGTAGATTTTCCCGCGCCGTTTTCTCCGCAGATACCGTGAATTTCGCCCTTCTTTACGCGAAAATTCACGTCGTCCAGAGCGCGCACACCGGGGAAGTCCTTTGTGACGTTTTGTACTTCAAGAATTGTGTCGTTGCTCATTCCTATTTACGTCCTCATAAACAAGAACTCGGTCCCGAGGTATCCCGACGCGTGCGCCGGGATGTCCCCGAAACCGAAGTTCAGAATTGAAAGCCTTCGTTTATTCGAAGTCTGAGGCTGAATAGTAACCGCTTCCAACCATGACCTCTTCCCAGTTTTCCTCGGTCACGTTGACCGGTTCAAGCAGGTATGAGTTCACGACCTTCATGCCGGTGTCGTACGTCTCGGTGTCGAGGCGCGCACCGTCAATCTCGGGGGTTTCTTCACCCTGAAGCAGGGCGTCAGCCAGATTTACAGCACCAGTGGCCAGATCACGGGTGTCCTTGAACACCGTCATGTACTGCTCACCGTCAGCGATCGACTGCACGGAGGAAAGCTGCGCGTCCTGTCCGGTAACAACCGGCAGCGAGTCCGTGGTGTCGTACTTGGCATCAGCCGAGAGTGCCTCGATAATGGCCTGAGCCAGCGTGTCATTGGGAGCCAAAACTGCATCAAGAGTGACATCAAGAGCGGCATTGCTCAGGAGGTTCTCCATGCGCGCCTTGGCAACTTCCGCGCGCCAGTTCTCAGTGGCGATCCGCGTAAAGGCGGAGTCGTCGGAGGACATCGGAGCGGGACCGACTACTTCAAGCGCACCACGTTCAACATGGGGGGCGAGGATCGACATGGCACCATCAAAGAAGAAGTTGGCGTTGTTGTCGGTGGGGGATCCGGCAAAGAGGGTGATGTACTTCGGATCGTCGCTATCGACGTTCTGAAGGTCCAGCGCGTTCTCAATCGCCTGTCCCTGGAACTCACCAACCTTAAAGTTGTCAAAGGTGATGTAGTAGTTGTAATCATCGGAGCCGGTGATCAGGCGGTCATACGCAATGACGATAATGCCTTCCTCAGCTGCCTCGGTTACGACCGAGTTAACACCTTCGTTGATGTTACCAATGATCAGCGCACGAGCGCCCTTGGTGATAAAGTTCTGGATCTGCTCATTCTGCAGGCCCTGGTCGGCATCACCGTAGGTGACTTCGGCAGTGTAACCCATCTCTTCGGCGACCTCGAGAAGCTTAGCACCATCACGCTGCCAGCGTTCTACGTGGGTCTCCGGCATGGCGATACCAATGTCGAGCATACCTTCGCCTTGCCCTGAGGCAAAAACCATTCCCGCAGCCATCATGAGCGCGAGAGTCATAAGAACAATTCGTTTCATAAACACTCCTTTGTGTTTGGGATTTACTAAATTGTGGCCCGGTCCGGCCCGGCTGCATACAGGAAAAATCTTTTACGTTCTGCACAGGCTCTATCAACGCCCGGAATCGTTGCGCCGATTAGCACGCATACCGCATCAATTCTGTGCTGTATCATCCTCACGACGGATCGTTCGATACACATCCTCCGCACTGTGGAACCCGTCCCGAATAATGGTATCGTCCATATTCCAGCTGAACACCGCCTGCGGCTCCTCCACGTAGAACGGAATTTCCACGCCGCTGTCGTTGGTTGTGTACCGATCGGGCTCGGGAGCCTCGTCCTCGGCGATCGCAACCGCAAGTTCCACCGCCCGCGTCGCCAGCTTGTGAATCGGCTTGTACACGGTCATGAGCTGGAGTCCCTCCACGACCCGTTGCGTGGACAGGAGGTCGGCATCCTGGCCGACCACCGCCACCTCTTCGGCCATTCTTCGCTCGGAAAGGAGCTGGATTGCGGCGTTGGCGATTTGATCGTTACCGGCGGAGATAGCATCGATGTCGGTGGTGCGCTCAAGGACCTCACCGATCCGTTCCCGCGCTTCGTCGGAGCTCCACGCTTCCAGCCAGATCTCCTCCACGATCTCGATATCCCCGCGCTCCACGTACGGTTGAATCACTTCGTGGAGGCCGGAGTTCACTCGATAGCTGTTGTTGTCCCGAATTGAACCGTTGACGATGAGATACCGGCCCTCGGGAACCGCCTCGGTGAGCGCTTTTCCGAAGAGGCGTCCCACCTCTTCGTTGTCAAACGAGATGAACGCCCGCACCGGGACACCCTGGATCAACCGGTCGTAGGAGATCACCGGTATGTCACGATCATTGGCGGCGCGGACTACTCCTGCCAGCATATCGGTATCGTGCGGCAGCACCACCAACACGTCGATTTCCTGAGTTAAAAGATAGCGGATCTGCTCTATCTGTGCCTGCGTTCCCCCAGCGGACATCTGCAGCAGTACGTCAGCTCCCAGTTCAGTCGCGGCACTGTTAAACACTTTGATATCTTTGTTCCACCGTTCGATGATGAATGTGTCGGTGGCGATGGAGAATCCGATGCGTATCGGGGAATCCGCGTTCATCTCTCCGGATGGTCGGTCCCGGTTATCAGACTCCTCTGCACAGGAAACGATGAACCCGACCAGGAGAAGCATGATCACGGGACCCAGCCGAAATCTATTCATCAGTTGCATTGCTCCTGACCAGAGTGCTCGGAGAGACTCCCTTGAATTTCTTGAAGATCCTGCTGAAATAGTTGGGATCGTGGTACCCCACCGCATAGGCGATCTCCTTCATCGAATGGTTTCCGTCCTCCAACATCTGCTGTGCCGTCTCGAGGCGGATCGAATTCAAGTAGTCGTTGAAACTCGTGCCAACGTGCTCAGAAAACGCCCGGCTCAGATACCCGGACGAAATTTCACAGTACTCCGCCACGGAGGCCAGACTCAGGGGGTGCGGGTAGTGCTCCTCGACGTACCGAACCGCACGGTGGAGTACTTCCGGCCAGCCGGTACCTGCTCGGCGCATCTGCTCCTCTACCATCCGTCGCAACACGCGTTGAGCCCACGCATCAACTTCCTGTCTCGTCTCAAAACCAACAACATCACACGCCGGATCCGCAATGGTAAGCGAGACGCTTCCGTCACCCACGCGACCATCGAATTCCCGGAGCAGTCGCGCGACAGCCAGGGCAACCCGATTTTTCGCCACCGAAAAACTCCAGGTGGAAAACACCTCATCGGAAAACGACTCGTACCGGGTCACTGCATCCTCCGGGGCTCGGGCTCGCGCGACGGCCCGCTCCAGAACGCGCACCAGACTCCAGACATCGCGAACCTGCCGGCTTGACTCCTCCGCAGCGGGCAACGCGGCCAACGCTTCATCGCACGACCGGAAGAGCTCATCGTACATCCGGCGGCTCCCCACACCGATCGCCACTGAAGCCGCGGGGCCGACCTGCGTTTCGATAATACCACGGATGAAGCGGTCCAGAGTCTCCGGCGTGACCGATTCAGCCACATAAATCAACAGCCGGTGCATGTACACACTCCAGAGACACCGATACCGCCGTTCAATCTTGTCCACCACGGTGGAAAACAGATCCCGGTCCGGCAACTCCACCGCCACCACCACACCGTAGTCGGAGTTCAATTCGAAGAGATGCCGGTACCGCGCCCACGTGGCGTCGTCCAGCGATTTCCACGTGAGGAGAAGCATGAAGTTTTCCTCTTCTCGGGCCAGCGCGGCCGCTCCGTGCTGCACCTCCTCAAGGCGTTGGTTGAGACGGGACCGTTCCGCATCGAGATGGTCTTTGGCGCGGAAAAGCGTCTCCATAAACCGCTTGCGTGATACCGGCTTCACCAGATAGGCGAATACCTGGAGCGGGATCGCCCGCTGGGCCAGGTCAAAACGTTCGTATGCGGTGGAAAGGATGTACAAGGTGTCGGGGAATTGGTGCTGAAGTTCGCGAATGGTGTCGATGCCGTCCATGCCGGGCATGGCGATGTCCATCAGAACCACATCAGGTCGATGCTGGTGCGCAACGGTCAGCGCCTCGCCTCCAGATCGCGCGGTACCGCACACCTTAAAGTCGTCCAGCCCTGATTCGACGAGGTAGGAATAGCTATCGAGAACCGGCTCTTCGTCATCAACGATCAGGACGGAATAGATGGCGTCACCTCCGTGTCAATTCGAATCCTGATTTCGGTGCCCGTCCCGGGGTCACCGGTAATCGAGATTACGTCATACTGATCGGGAAAGATAAAATAGAGGCGCTGGATCACGTTTTCCAGCCCCATCACTTTTGAATCCTGTTCCTCGTCTCGACTGTGTCGCTGCAGAAGTCGCTGGGCGATGTTCGGATCGATCCCGATACCGTTGTCCCGCACCGTGAGATACACGATCGAACCCTCCTTCCAGATACGTACTGCTATCCTGCCGGCGCGATCGACTCCCTTGAAGGCGTGAATCACTGAGTTCTCAACCAGAGGCTGCAGCATCAGCGCCGGGACCGTGCACGCATCCATCAAATCTTCCGGAACGTCCATTGAAAACTCCAACGATCGGGGAAAGCGAATCCGCAGAATGTACACGTACGCTTCAAGACCCTCAATCTCACGCCGCAACGGCACCAGAAGGTTTCTCTCCCGCATATTGTACCGGAAGAACTGCGCCAGGTGTTCCATAAAATCCGCGGTCTTCTCCGCATCTTCGGTGATCGCCAGTTGCACCCCGGTATTCAGCGTGTTGAACAGGAAATGCGGGTTCATCTGCGCCTGCATCGTGTACAGTTCCATTCGTTTCAGCAGCTGTTCCATCTTCAGGTTGCGTACCCGCTCCTGCATATATCCCTGCTCTATCTGTTGCTGTTGGTTGAGCTCGCCAATGTACTGGCGAATATCGTGCTTCATCGTGTTGAACGCCGAAATCACCGCCGCCATCTCGTGCACGGTATTCACCTTGATATCCTCGACTTCAAAGTTTCCACCCGAGATCTCCCCGGCCATCGCGGCCAGCTGATTCATAGGGTCGGTGATGCGATTAATCGAGATCAGAATCCAGAGTGTGGAGCCGAAAAATGCAAGAATTATCACCGCCAGATTCCAGAACAGCAGTTCCCGGGAGGTCTCGATAATCTCCTCGTAGCGGGCAAGTTCTCCCCGGAGTCCGGCAAGGCTGATCTGATCGATCCGCTCCACGATATGATCGTTGAGACGGACCATTTCGTCGTAGAGTTCGGTATACTCCTCGATCGCCCGGGCGCGTTTGAGGTCGATCGTCCGCTGGATGAGGTCCAGATACGACTGAAGCAGAGAGTAGATCTCGCGTTTCGACAGGGCTACGGGGTCAGAGGTGAGCTCAAGATTTTCGGGAACCATGGAGCGCAACACCTGCTCCTCCACGAGAAGCTGCGCGAGTGCCTGCGATGATCGGCTGGAGAGATAGTTCAGAAGGGGAGTACGAATCGCCACCACTTCCTGCTGCAATTCCTGAAAATCGCGCTCTACCTGAAACTGATCGTTCACGATTTGCTGCATGCGCACCGTAGCAAACAGGATGTAGATGATCGTCACAATTACCATCGCAAGGCCGATGACCGCGGAATAGATCAGTTGTCCCCTTAAGGAGTTGCGGACTCGCATCACGAGTTACCCCGAATAACCTCAACCCCCGTGTCAACATAGCCGGGGGCGTTGCCTGTCTCCATGAGTTCCGAAAGGACCCGGACCGCTTCAATTCCGATGCGCTGCGGATTCACCGCTACCGTTGCATCAAGCACTCCCCGTTCCAGGTGGTCCATAATGGCATCGGTGACGCCAAAACCGATCACCTGGACCTCGCCCACCAGATTCAGGTCGATAATGACCTGCAACGCCGCCAGGGTGTCGTCGGTGTCGGTGAACACCAATGAAGTGATCGGAGGGTCGGACCGTAAAAGCTGATAGGTCAGCGCCTCCGCATCCAACGGGTTCAGTCCTGTCTGCCGGCGCATGATTGGAGCGGTGAGTCGGTCTCCCATAACGGTAGTGATGCCAAGTTCGATAAGTTCCTTTTCAGCCGCCACTGCAGGTGACTTATCGCTGTACACCACAACGATGCGACCGTCCCACGGATTCTCCGCGAGCTGAGTCCCGATACGACGCCCCATTTCAAAGTTGTTGGTTCCCACAAACGTCCAGGGCCAGTCATCAACCACATCTTGTTCTATCAGGGCAACGGGAATTCTCTGCTGATCAAGCTCATTCAATCGCTGCAGAATCTCTTCATTCTTTAAAAACGGGTAGATGATCGCGCCGTCTATGCCCGAGTACTGTGCCAGGGCAAATTCTTGCGAATCGGCTCCGATCGGGTGATAAGAAACCGCAACGTCGAATCGGCCGGCAGCGGACGCCACGCCTTCGTGGATCTGCTGGAAGTAGAGCGTCTCCTGTTCCGGCAAAAAGACAGCAATATGTTTGTCCCGCGTTGTTGCAGTACCGCCGGGATCGACAACCGCCTGAGACAAAGAAACCATCGTCCGTATCGATTGGGTCATGGCAAGGGAAAACAGAATGACCACAAGGATCAAGAGGAAGCGAAGTGAATGTCTCATGGCGTTGGTAGTGCGCGCCGGTTCCCAAGGTTTGCCATATCCGTGTATCAGTCTGATGCGAACTCACGCCGAGCCGCAATAGCCCCCTTGCCTCAATCGGCGGAAGCGTCTATTTTTTCGGCATGGCTGATTTGACTCCCGTGATGATGTCCAAGCCGTAATTCCGCCGCCTCCGCCCGAACGCTCCCGGCGTATGCGGTCGGGGGCGTCGTCGTATAAGAAGGAGGCCACCATGCCGATCAACATACCTGACGCACTGCCCGCCCGGGAGCACCTGGAACGGGAGAACATCTTTGTCATGACCGAGGAGCGCGCGGTCCACCAGGACATCCGGCCCCTCAAGATTGCAATCGTCAACCTGATGCCCACCAAAATCGCCACGGAGACGCAAATCCTCAGACTCCTGAGTAATTCACCGCTGCAGGTCAACATCGATCTGGTGCACACCACCTCCCACGAGTCCCGCAACACGGACCCGGCGCACCTGGACCGCTTCTACACCTCCCTTGAGCACATCCGTCGGGAACGGTACGACGGCATGATCATCACCGGCGCGCCGGTGGAGACGATCCCCTTTGAGGACGTTGACTACTGGGAGGAGCTGGCGGCGATCATGGCGTACAGCCTGGCAAACGTATACTCAACGCTGCACATCTGCTGGGGAGCCCAGGCGGGGCTGTATCACCATTACGGTATTGAGAAATACCCTCTTGGGGAAAAACTGTTCGGCGTGTACGAGCACCGCCGCCACGACGACCACCACCCCCTCTTTCGCGGCTTCGACGAGCGCTTTCCCGTCCCCCATTCACGCTATACCGACGTCCGCCTTGCAGACATCCGCAAACAGCCGGAACTGGAGGTGCTGGCAACCTCCGAAGAGGCGGGGCTGTGCGTGGTTTCCGCGTTTGAAGGACGGCAGATCTTTATCACCGGGCATCTGGAGTACGAGGCGGACACGCTGGCGCTGGAATACCGGCGGGACGTCGAAAAAGGACTGGATGCGTCGGTTCCGGAACACTATTTCCCGGATAACGACCCGTCGCGCGAGCCGATACCGACGTGGCGCGCCCACGCGCACCTGTTTTTTTCAAACTGGCTTAACTACCACGTCTACCAGGCCACGCCGTACGATCTTTCGCAGATCCCGGAGATTCGCAAGCAGTAGCGCGGGGAGGTGGCAACTACGGATCCAGGCCACACAGCATCGGCAGTTCCGCCACCGGGAGAGCCGTGACTCCGCGCGCCAACGGATACCGTTCAGTCCCGGGATACACAACGTAACTCTCAGAGGGGGCGACATCATGCCAGGCCGACCAGAATCCCTTTCCAAGCTTCGGTGAGAGGGAGCGCTTTACCTCGACGGCGACCCGTGTTCCGTCGGAGCGAAGAAGGAGAAGGTCCAGTTCTGCACCGGCAGCGGTCCGATAGAAGTACCAATCGGTGAACGCTCCAGTCGCCGCTCCCATCGCCAGAATCTGCTCCACGACAAATCCTTCCCAGCTGAGTCCCGCGACGGGATGCGACAAGAGCTGGTCGTAGGATGTGATGCCAAGGAGCGCATGGACCAGGCCGCTGTCGCGAATGTAGATCTTCGGTGATTTCACCAGCCGTTTGCCGATATTCGCATGCCACGGAGAAATCCGCCGCAAAAGAAGGAGGTTCTCCAACAGATCCACATAGCGATTCACGGTCCGAACATCGATTCCGAGGGATCGCGCAAGTTGTGCGCTCTTGAACAAACCGCCCTGGTTGTGGGCAAGCATCGTCCATAGACGGCGTACAACGTTGGACGAAAGGTTTGTCCCGAACTGGGGTATGTCTCGCTCAAGGTAGGTTGTGATGAAATCATTCCGCCACCGCACGCTTCGTTCGTCGTCCGGAGAGAGGTAGCTCTCCGGAAATCCGCCCCGAACCCAGAGCCGTCCAACTTCCTCTGAAC
>JAQIBO010000162.1 GCA_027859055.1 Spirochaeta sp. | reverse complement strand
TGACTAGCGTCAATTATAATTCCCGCTCAACGACAATTATTTTTCCCGGTTTGTCCGGGGGATAAAGGGATCCTTTCGGTACTCCTCCTCATGGTTTCGGATTCTCTGGCACGTATGGGTGCCAGCGGCGTTTTGGCCATGCGTTCACGTCAACTCTTGCCCTTCTGTGCCTGTTCGAGGCGATAACTGGGAAGATTGAGCTCGAGGATCATGCTGTGATGTACCAGCCGGTCGATCGCCGCGGCGGTAGTCATGGGATCCTTGAAGATCTTCTCCCATTCGGAAAATGGGAGGTTGCTGGTAATCATCGTGGTAGCTCGTTCGTATCGGTCAGCCAGCAGGGTGAATAACACTTCCATCTCCTCCCGGTTCTGCTGAACGTAGCCGATATCGTCGATGATCAGCGCCGTGTACCCGCTGAGCTTCTTGAGTGCCGCCGGCAGTTTGAAATCCCGTTTGGCGATCAACAGCTCTTGAACCAGAATCTCACAGTTCTTGAACAGCACGCGATGACCCCGGAGGATCAACTCGTGAGCGATTGCGCACACGGTATGGCTTTTGCCCGCACCGGGGTTACCGAAGGCGAGAACGTTTTCATGGCGATCCAGAAACGAGCCGTCGATCAGCGCATCTATCTGGCGGTTGAGCGCAAGGGGAAACCGGGATCTTTCCAACGTATCAAGCGTCTTGCCCAGCGGAAGTTTTGATGCTCTAAGTAGCTTCTCAACGCGTCGTTCCTTCCGGTTCTGCCGCTCAACGTTCAACAGCTCGTATAGATAGCGTTCAAAGCTCCACTGTTCCTGCCCGGCTTGTTGGGCGTACTCGAAGAAGTACTGCCCGATTGAGGGCAACCGCAGGTCTTTGATGCAGGTCCTCAGTTCACCGTCATCCATGATTCCTCCTGGCTTGCAAACAGCGTGTCATAGATAGCTGGATCCACCGGTGAGATACGAACCACTACCTCCGGTGGCTGATTCGCCGTTTTCAGCGCCTCAAAGGCTCCGTTAACCGCTGTAGAATCGATTATTCGCGTCCCGGTGTGTAGGAGGATACGAATAGCCTCTTCTACAAGACTCTCGCTCTCCTTTGCAGCCAAATTGAGTACGCTCAGGTACTCTTTTGCCGCACTTCGTGCCGTTCTTGTCTTCATCAGTCCGTCATAGACCATCCGGAATCGGGTTGAGGGGAACATGTCCTGCTTGTATTTGTAATTCTCAAAGGCTCCCGGTTTGCGCACCAGGCTGTCAATCACGTGCCGGTACTGTATCCGGTGCTTTCCCTCACCGCGTAGCCGCGGAATCCGCTCGGTACATTTTTGTGCATACCAGACCTCCAGGTATTCGGCAAACACCTTTACCTTCACGGTTTCCCCGATCAAGCGACTGTTCAGCGAGTAGATGTTGTGATTGATCACGATTGTGGAGCTGCGGGAAACCACCGCCTTGAGTTCCTTGAAGCTATCGATCTTCCGTGCCGGAAGTGGTCCCAGGAACGGTTTTTCCAACGCGATCTGTTTCATCCGTCCACGATTGCGCTGCGTGAAAATATCCCGGAGGAATCGCTCATAGTCCCCACGATCAGTGAAATCCCGCGATCCACGCAGCATCAGCCGCTGATCAATCGCTTTCTTCAACCGGAAATGCGATTGTTCTACGTCACCGTTCTCATGTGCTTCTCCGGGGTTAATCCGCTTCGCTTTCACCCCGTAATGCTCCATCAGCGCTGCATAACGCCGGGTAAACTGTTCAGGATTCCCATCCTGGTTAACCGCAACGCTCAAAGAATCGGTCTGGTGAAACTCCGGTATCCCGCCGAGTTCCCATATCGCTCGCTGAAATCCCTCGCTCAGGCTCTCGAAGGACTCCGAAAAGCATACGCTCCCGGTCTCCCAGTTGGATTTGGTTAACACAAGATGGTATAGCAGGTGATAAAACGGCTGTCTTGCAATGGTTATTCCCAAATCGCTCATGTGGGTAAAGTCTGACTGTGCCAGACGCCCGGGATGATGTTCCTGGGTAAACATCACCTCTTTCGGATGGCCTTCGGTAGCTCGCCATCGCTTGATCTTTCTCTGGAGCGTTCTCAGCTGCCCATCGGCAAAGTCGGCCGGATAGCGATCCTTCAGGTACTCGAATATCGTTACCGCTTCTAACGCCGGCGCAATGTTTAGCATCTGAGTGACCTCTTCCCAGACACCCTCGAATGGATCATCTCGGGTGCGCCAGGTATGCTCCTCTTTTGATTCCGACGGCAATTCGCCGGTCCTCTGATATTTCCGTGCCGTCTTTTCATCCATCCCTGCTTTCAGCGAGCTTTCTCTCAACGTGTTTCCGTTCGACAACATCTTCTTCAGCTTCCTCACTTGATGATCACTGACCATT
>JAQIBO010000148.1 GCA_027859055.1 Spirochaeta sp. | reverse complement strand
ATGTAACGGTCACAACGTGGTAATGGTAGTTTTGAAGAGTTCGCTTTTCCGCAAGCGCGATGATCGCTTCATCTTCCACCAGGAGTATCGTCTTCTGTCCCGTCTGTTCACCGGTCATTTACCGGTCCTGTAGGCACCGCGACCGGGACAAGGACGATCGTCCTGTCCCCCGGCCGCGATTCCCTGGGGCGTTCCACCGTTTGTTAATATGTGCATATGCAACAGCATACGCTACGTATGTATGTTCGGCAAGAATAACGAGATTACGCAACGGTCAATGTGGCCAACATGAAGATACCGACCACCACAAACACGATGGAAATGACAATTTTCATCGTTTCCGGCGGCACAATCTTCTGGACAAACGGACCGATCTGCCCGCCGATCAGCACGCCCGGGGCGGTAAACATCGCAATGGAAGCAACCTGGAGCATCGTCTCGGACCCGGCGTTCACAAACGAGATAATGTGCCCGACCGACGCCGCCAACACCGCAACAACGACCATGAAAATTGATGTCGCCACCGCCACCGGCGGGGGAATGCGGCACTTCGCCACCATCTGGTATTCCATGAGCTCCGCGAGGCCTACTGAAATCATTCCCAGAAACGCTCCGCCGATCGTTGAATAGACCGCCGCAACAGCGCGGTTAAAGACGCTGAACTCAAACCGACGGCCATCGGCGGCGACAATTACGTGCCGTTCGTACGGTTGAGCGTCGGGATCGGGAGTCACATCTTTCAGCTTCAGCTGCTCCGTTTCGATCTCCTTGCCCATCTCTTCGCGGCGCTCACCCCACCAAGCGGTGAAGATCTGCGTCCCGACAAAGATGATCCCTACTCCAAAGATCGCCTTGAGAACGATGCCCGGAAAAAACTCCGCGACCATCGCGCCCACCACGGCGGCGGGAATGGCGAACATCAGCACCTGCCACCCCATCTTGAAGTCGATCAGTTTCAATCGCAGATAGGCGATCAATCCGGAACTGAACCCGAAGAACTCGGTGATAAGCGCCGTACCGATCGCGACGGTCGGTTCGAGTTTCAACGCGATCAAAAAAATCGGGGAGAAAAAAATCGCCCCTCCCACTCCCGTGGACATCGCGATCGTGGCAACGGCGATCGCGATGGGAAACATAAACCAGAATTCAAACGTCAATTCAGACTCCTTCGTGTTACGTGTATGTGCCGGCAGGGGGTCACCCCAGCGCGCGGTCCAAGTTATAAGCGGCGCTGATCAGCGCCAAATGGGTAAACGCCTGGGGGAAGTTCCCGAGATGCTCTCCGGTCGGGCCGGTTTCCTCGGCAAACAGTCCTACGTGGTTGGCGTAGCCAAGCATCTTTTCAAACATGAGCCGCGCTTCTTCCAGGTAGCGCCGGTCGTGGCGACCTGCACGGGTCAGCGCCTCGACCAACCAGAAGCTGCAGATATTGAAGGTGCCCTCTTCCCCGCTGAGGCCGTCGGGGCTTTCTTCCACGTTGTACCGGAAGGTGAGGCCGTTGGCGACAAGCCCACCCTCTCCCGGCGTTTTCAACGTCTCATCCAGGGTGGACAGCATACGCGGGTCTCCGGGAGACACGAAAAACACAAGCGGCATCATCAAATTTGATGCATCAAGGGAGTCCGAGCCAAAGGATTGAACAAACGCCTGTCGCGATTCACTCCATCCTTCCGCCATGATCCGTTCAAAGATCGTGTCGCGGGTCGTCATCCAACGCTCCCGGTCCGCGGGAAACGACCGTTTGTCCGCCAACCGGATTCCGCGGTCCAGCGCGACCCACGCCATCAGTTTTGAATACGTGAAGTGCCTTTGTCCGCCCCGGACCTCCCAGACTCCCTCGTCGGTGCGCTCCCAGTTGTCGGCGATCCAGTTAATCAGACGCCGCAACTGAATCCAGAAATCGTAGGAGATCGGTGTTCCGTGTTTGTTGAAGAGGTACACCGAATCGAGGAGTTCGCCGTAGATATCCAGTTGGAGTTGGTCCCAGGCGCCGTTTCCAACTCTCACCGGTTTTGAACCGGCGTATCCGTCCAGGTGGTCGAGCGTCTCTTCGGTCAGCTCGTGGCGTCCGTCGATGCCGTACATGATCTGCAGCGATCCGTCCGGGTTAAGCTCGTGGCAGCGCGCCTCCACCCACCGCATAAACGCCTCCGCCTCCTCGGTAAACCCGATTCGCATCAATCCGTACACGGTAAATGCGGCGTCACGAATCCACGTATAGCGGTAGTCCCAGTTGCGCTCGCCTCCGATCCCTTCAGGGAGGCTGGTGGTGGGCGCAGCGACGATCGCGCCGGTTGGCGCGTAGGTAAGCAGCTTAAGCGTCAGCGCCGATCGATTAACCATCTCCCGCCAGCGTCCGGTATAGGTAGAATGCGCAATCCAGTTACGCCAGTAGGCCACAGTGGATTCAAAGACCTCCGCGCCACTGTCCGCTCCAAGGCTGATTCCACAGGTGCCGGTGTCTTCCGGAAGCTCTTGCAGTACGAACGTCTCCGTCCCACATTCACGGACCTCAAACTCCGCCTGTACGCCGGTGCGACCCGAGGTGGCGCCGGTGGCTGGGGGAACCTCAGTTACTTCAGGCGACGCCGATAAGCCCAGACGGAGCTTCGAGGAGGTAAACACCACTCCGTCCGGGCGAATATCGGTCGCGTGATCTTCTCTGGCGTAGTCGAACGCGGGGAAACACTCCAGCCGGAAGCGCATCGCCCCCCGCACGACGCTTAGGCGGCGTACCAGCTGATGCTTCGTGGATGTATCGGCGATCCCACCAACCGGCATAAAATCGGTCAGTTCCGCAACGCCGTCCTCGGTGAAAAACCGCGTGATGAGGACGTTGGTATCCGGCCAGTACAGCTGTTTCGCCCGCACGTTTTCGGCAACCGGGGCGATGCGAAAAAAACCACCTTTTTCCGCGTCCAGGAGCGACGCGAAAACCGATGGCGCATCAAATGACGGCAGACACAGCCAGTCGATCGATCCGTTCAGTCCGACCAGCGCGACGGTGTGAAGATCGCCGATAACCCCGTGATTTTCTATCGGTTGGTAGCGTTGTGATTGGTACTGTTCCATTGTCGTTCCCCTCATCCGCCGGTGGCAAAGCCGGGATAAAGCATCATCCCGCCGTCGACGTACAACGTCGTACCGACCAGGTAATCCGATTGGTCCGAGGAGAGCCACACCACCGCTTGTCCGATGTCGCGTGGTTCGCCGATACGGGTGTACGGGATCAGCTTCATCAGCTTGTCATACGCTTCTTGTGTTTCCCACGCGTCGGTGTTGATCGGGGTGCGAACCGCCCCGGGTGCGATCGAATTGACCCGAATCCGATACGGCGCCAACTCCTGGGCGATAGACTTGTACATCAGCATCACCCCGCCCTTGCTGGCGGCGTAGTTGACGTGTCCCGCCCAGGGAATTGAATCGTGGACGGAGCTCATCGCAACGATTTTCCCGGCGGAACAGGAGACCTCCGGAACAACGCCGCGTTTTTTGAACACCCGAACCGCCTCGCGGGCGCCCAGAAACTGGCCGGTGAGGTTGACGCCGATCACGGCCTCCCACTGGTCGAGGGTCATCTCGTCAAACGGACTGTCTTTCTGAATACCCGCGTTGTTGACGAGAATGTCGACGGTCCCGAACTCTTCCGTTGTCGCGCCGAACATCGCGGCAACCTCAGTTTCGCTGGAAACATCCGCCCGATACGCCATGCCTCGCTGCCCCCGCGCCTCGATCTCGCGGATGACCTCGGCAGCGGTGTCCTCACCGGCCACGTAGTTGACAACCACATCGGCACCCGCCTCCGCGAGGGAGATTGCCGCCGCGCGTCCGATTCCCGAGTTGGCACCTGTTACAACCGCCTTTTGCCCGGACAGCAATTTCGGGGTTTCACACGTCGGCATCGTTGGACTGGGGATCTTCTCTGTTGGTATCATTACGCCGTGACTCCTTCGGTACCTGCTTGACTTTGCATCTACAACTTATCAAGATTGTCCGTGGAGTTCAAACAGTTTTATTGATATTACATGTTATTTTTGCGTTATGAGCCATTTTATTACGGAGTCTGGAAGACATGTCGATGCGGTAACGCCGGCGGAGATGACGGAAATAGACCGCATCGCGGTTGAGGAGAGCGGACCCAACATCTACCAGATGATGGAAAACGCAGGGCGCAATATGGCGGAGCTTGTGTTGGAGCACGTCGGCGTCGGGGAACCGGTCCTGGTGTTCACGGGAAACGGAGGAAACGGCGGCGGGGGAATCTGCGGAGCCCGGCACCTGGCTAACCACGGCGCACCGGTAACGCTGGTTGTACTGCACCCCGACAGTCTCCGTCCCGTCCCCGCGTGGCAGCGTCGCGTATACAGCGCGACCGGCGCCGCCGAAACATCACTGGATTCTCTGGATGATATGAAGAGTGCACCGCCGGACAAGCCGATTACGATCGTGGACGCGATGCTCGGCTACAACGCCCGCGGACCGCTGCGCGAGACCGAGACGCGCGCCGCTGAATGGATCTCCCGCCGCAAAGCGTTCGGAGGCTGTCGCGTCATATCTCTTGATCTTCCGACGGGAGTGAACGCCCTCACCGGCGAGACCGTCGCCGATGCAGTCACCGCGGATGTGATCCTTACCCTCGCGCTTCCCAAAACGGGACTGAAGCCACTTTTTCCGCGGGACATCGATGCGTCTGACGCACCCGGCACGCCGCTCCCGCCGGTTCCGGAGCTGATCCTTGCGGACATCGGAATTCCGCAATCCGTCTACGTGGCGGTGAACACGGAACGGCCCTTTACCGGGAAATACCGGATACCGTTGTACCTGATACAATAGACCAAAGCGCACCCGGCCGCGGCCCGCGCAATCGAATTGAAAGCAAAGAGACGAGGAGAAACAGAGATGAACGAGTTTGATGTATTTGTAATTGGAACGGGAACCGCCGGGGAAACGGCGGCCTCAATGCTGCGCGAAGCGGGGCTGACCGTTGGTATCGCCGATCGGGGCGCCTTTGGCGGCACCTGCGCACTGCGAGGATGTCAGCCCAAAAAGTACCTGGTTGTGCCCGCCCACGCGGCGATGGAGGGTGCCGGTCTGACTGAACGTGGCTTTGTCGATGCGCCAACCCTGGACTGGGCGGCGATGCAGCGCTCCCGGGCGGAGTTTACCGATGCGGTCCCCGACGGGACGGTAATGGGGCTTGAAGAAAAGGGCATCCCCGTAT
>JAQIBO010000141.1 GCA_027859055.1 Spirochaeta sp. | reverse complement strand
AGACGCGCGCAGGCCGGGGCTGAACCGTGGCTGCCTAGGTAGGCGCCTGCGTTCGATTTCCGATATTCTCTGGAGTTACTATGACTGCACCTGCACGACATGTGATGAATACGCTGGATCAGCTGGAAAGCGAGGCGATCTATGTGATCCGCGAGGTGGCCGCGCAGTTTGAGCGGCCGGTGATGCTCTTTTCCGGCGGGAAGGACTCGATTCTGATGAGTTATCTGGCCCACAAGGCGTTTTATCCCGGAAAGATTCCGTTCCCGCTGATGCATATCGACACCGGGCACAACTTTGACGAGACGCTGGAGTTTCGCGACTGGTGGTTGAAGGAGATCGGGGCCAATCTGATCGTCCGGACCGTTCAGGCGTCGATCGACGCGGGGCGGGTGAAGGAGGAGGATGGGCCCAACCCCAGCCGCAACGGGCTCCAGACGGTGTCCCTTCTCGACGCGCTCGCGGAGTTCAAGTTCAACTGCGCGATGGGCGGCGCACGCCGGGACGAGGAGAAGGCGCGCGCCAAGGAGCGTTTTTTCAGTTTTCGCGACCGCTTTGGTCAGTGGGACCCCAAGAACCAGCGCCCGGAGCTGTGGAATATCTTTAACGGGCTGCACCGGCCCGGTGAGCACCTGCGGGCGTTTCCGATTTCCAACTGGACGGAGCTGGATGTGTGGCAGTACATCGAGCGTGAGGATGTGCCGATGCCGAAGCTGTACTACACCCACGAGCGGGAGGTGGTGGAGCGTGACGGGGTGATCCTGGCGGTGGGACCGTACAATCAGCCCCTGGACGGCGAACCGGTCAAGAAGGTTGCGGTGCGATTTCGCACGATTGGGGATATGACGTGCACCGGCGCCACGGTGAGCGGTGCCCACGATATAAGCGACATCGTCAATGAGGTGGCGGCGACGCGGGTGACCGAGCGCGGCGGCCGCGCCGACGACAAACGCAGCGAGGCGGCGATGGAAGACCGCAAGAAGCAGGGGTATTTCTGATGAGCACCACACAGGGCGGCGGCGCGGCCGCTACCGGCGGGACGGCCACCGGCGCCTCCGGCGCCACCACAATCGTACACGAACGCGATCTCCTGCGCTTTACTACCGCGGGGAGTGTTGACGACGGTAAGAGCACCCTCATCGGGCGGATGCTCTTTGACTCCAAACAGATCTTCCAGGATCAGATGGACCAGCTTGAGAGCGCGAGCAAGCTCCGCGGCGAGGAGAACGTCAATCTGGCGCTCCTCACCGACGGGCTCAGGAGCGAGCGCGAGCAGGGGATCACGATCGACGTGGCGTTCCGCTACTTCACCACCCCCAAGCGCAAGTTCATCATCGCCGATACGCCGGGGCACGAGCAGTACACCCGCAATATGGTCACCGGCGCCTCCACCGCGGACCTCGCGATCGTCCTCATCGACGCGCGGAACGGGGTCCTCACCCAGAGCAAGCGCCACGGGATCATCGCGAGCCTCCTCGGAATCCCCCACGTGGTGGTGGCGATCAACAAGATGGACCTGGTGGACTACTCGCAGGAGCGCTACGAGGAGATCCGCGTAGAGTACCAGGACTTCGCCCGGAAGCTCTCGATCAACGATATCGAATTTATCCCCGTGAGCGCGCTGGTGGGTGACAACGTGGTGGACCGCAGCGACCGGATGCCGTGGTACGAGGGGCCCCCGCTGCTGCAGTTCCTGGAAACGGTGACGATCTCCGGGGACCGCAACCTGGTGGACTTCCGGTTCCCCGTGCAGTACGTGGTGCGTCCCCACCAGGACTTCCGCGGCTTCTCGGGACGGATCGCCAGCGGGAGCATCAGTGTAGGTGAGGAGATTCTCGTCCTCCCCAGTCGCCAGCGGAGCCGGATAAAGGGGATCCACTACTTCAAGGACGAGCTGGAGGAGGCGTTTGCCGGACAGAGCGTGATCCTCACACTCGAGGACGAGATCGACATCAGTCGGGGCGACATGATCGTCCGGAGCCACAACATCCCCGAGGTGGCAACCGAGTTTGACGCCACCCTCACGTGGATGGACGACCAGCACGACCTCGATCTCAATACGCAGTACGTCCTCCAGCACACCTCGCGTCTCACCAAGGCGTACGTGGACGA
Organism: Spirochaeta sp.; assembly: GCA_027859055.1. Classification (GTDB taxonomy): domain Bacteria; phylum Spirochaetota; class Spirochaetia; order DSM-27196; family Alkalispirochaetaceae; genus Alkalispirochaeta. The sequence continues at coordinate 4,956 of JAQIBO010000141.1, read as the reverse complement.
CCTCGTCTACCGGATCGATGTCAATACGCTCCACCGCGACGACGCGGATACGTTGAAGCTCAACGAGATCGGGCGGGTGAAGGTTACCTCCGCGAATCCGATCTTTTTTGACCCCTATGACCGCAACCGTAACACCGGTGGGTTTGTTCTCATCGATCCCCACGACTTTCGCACCGTTGGTGCCGGGATGATCCGCCACGCCTCCGCGGGGACGATGGAAGAGCTCCGGAAGGAGCAACGCCGGGATCGGTTGACTAAGGCCGGGGCCGACGGGGCCGGTGACGCAAGCGCCCCCGCGTCCACCAACATCTTCTGGGACCCCGGATACGTGGGCCTTGAGGATCGCGTACGCCGGAACGGCCATCGCCCCCGGGTGATCTGGTTCTCCGGTATCTCCGGGAGCGGCAAGAGCACGATCGCCAAGGATCTGGAGAAGAAACTCTTTGACGCCGGAAAGAACGCGGTGCGTCTGGACGGCGACAACGTCCGGCACGGGCTCAACGCCGATCTCGCGTTCAGCCGCGAGGACCGCCGTGAGAATATCCGCCGGGTGGGCCACCTCGCGCGGCAGCTCTACGACGTTGGCAACATCGTCCTGTGTACCTTTGTGAGTCCCTACGCCGAGGACCGCGACGCGGCGCGCGCGCTGTTCCCGGAGGGAGACTTTATCGAGGTCTTTGTGAAGGTTGACCTGGAAGAGGCGCGCCGTCGCGACCCCAAGGGTCTCTACGCCAAAGTGGACAACGGTGAGATCCGCGGATTTACCGGCGTGGACGCCCCCTACGAGGCGCCAGAGCGGCCGGAAGTAATTATCGACAGCGGGAAGGTGAGCGTGGACGAGGCGGTGGAGATGCTTATGGAGGTGGTGGGATGATATCCGTGAAACGAATGACGCGGCTCACGCAGCACACACTTATCGCGCTGGTAGCCGGTATTTCGCTGTGGGGCGCCGGCCTCGCTGAAGTCGCCGCATTTGAGTTGACTCTCCACCAGACGACCACCGGCGGGATCGATCGGACACCGTTCTGGCTCCAGTCCAATCGCTGGGGCCTCTATACTGACTCGCCGATCCAAGGGAGTCTTGGCGTCGAAGGCTCTCTCGACTACGACTTTGGCCGTAACTGGAACGTAGAGGCTCTCCTCGACGTTGACCGCTTTATGGACGACGAGGGCACCGATGTGCGTCTCCGCTACGGGTACGGCGCTCTGTCGTGGCGGGCCTTTGAGATAAAGGGCGGTACGTTCCCGCAGATCATCGGGATCCTGCCGGAACCGGAACTTTCTTCCGGTTCTATGTCTGTAAGTGGAAACGCGCGCCCTTTACCTATGGTACAGTTTTCTATACCGGACTGGACGGTGATTCCGTATACCAACGATACCCTCGAGATCATGGGCGGGATCGCCCACGGGTGGTTTTTGGGAGATCGACCGGTAAATGATACTCTCCTCCATCAGAAGTGGGGTTACGCACGATTTGGCGCCCGGGACGGGTCAAAGATTCACGTGGGACTTGTTCACAATGCGCAGTGGGGTGGCGATGTCCAGGACGTTACTCTCGCCAATTATCGGACGATCTTTTTGGGAGGGATGGGACCGGAGCAGGACGGCGGCGGTCAAGCGGGGCCGGAGGGCAACAGCCTGGGTATCTGGGACATCGGTCTGGAGATGCCCCTGGAACGCGCTACTGTCAGTTTCTACCACCATCACTATTGGGAACTCAAACATTCTCTTCGGTGGAACAACGCCTTTGATGGTGTACGAGGACTCGCCGTCGACTTTCGCCACGATCGCTGGTGGCCCGACACGTTTGTGATTGAGTCGATCTTTACGAAGTATCAGGGGGGGCCGTACCATTTCTTGAGTCAGATCCTCGATGATGCGGGTATCACACAGGAGCCGGTAAATTCACCGACGCCTAATGAGGGTTTGCAGAACTACTATTCGCACCATATTTACAGGCCCGGGTGGACTCATCAGGGTCGGATTATCGGGACGCCGCTTTTTGTCACACACGGTGAAGGGGAAAATATGCGTATCGCGAGTAACCGGGTCAACTCATGGCACTATGCGTTCAGCGGGGATGTCGGCGACCGGTATCGCTACAGTCTCAAGGTTACCCAGGCCACCCATTCACCGACGATCATCGGTGCACGTGTATATGCTCCAGTGAGCTTAGTCCCCGAAGGTGAACGGTACCATCAGTGGACGATGTATGCCGGGGCGGAAATTGACAGGATCTTTGCAGAGAACCTTGCATTGACGTTCGGTTTTGGCGCCGATTTCGGTGACGTATATCGCGACGTGGTTGGGTTTGAGCTTGGCCTGCGATGGAAATTGCTCGACACGACCGCCGCCAGAGACGAACGTCTGACGCCGAGGTAGTCATGGGTCGGACCGGGTTCATTCCCCGTCCCCCGTTCTATTCTGAGAAGGAGTAATCGTGTTCCGATCGGTCCTCAAATTACTGGAATCCCGTCATCGATGGAGCCTGGCGTTCCTCGTTTTCGGTATCCTTTCCACGTCCGTCCTGAATATCGGCGGTGTTGCGTCGATCATGCCGTTTATTCAACTCCTCGCGGCGCCGGAAACCGCCGAAGCGAACGCGTTTCTCCGCACGGTATTTGCGTGGTTCAATCTCGCTCCCGATCAGACAACGATTATCGCCCTCGGTTTTCTCGTTCTCGGATTGTTCGTACTCGGTAACGGGATGCTTGCACTTGTCACCTGGCGGAGCATCCGCTTTTCCCGGTTGGTTGCCTACGATCTTTCGGGCCGCCTTTTCCGGACGTATATCGGTCAGGAGTATAGCTTTTTCCTCGATCACAACTCTTCGGACCTTCTGAAGAATATCTTTGGCGAACTCGACAGTATCATCCGCGGTGTAATCAAGCCGCTGATGGAGCTCCTGGTGGAAGGAATTCTCGCACTTACTCTGATAGCATTTCTTGTGATGGTGGATCCGATGATCGCGCTGTTTGCGACGCTCCTTCTTGGAGGCGGGTATGGTACGATCTATCTGTTTGTACGCACCGTCTTGAATCGGGCAAGCCGGACAAAAGTCCGTTGGTACGCCCGCCGGTATCGGACTGCACTCGACGCGTTTAGCGCGATAAAGGAAGTGAAGCTTCTTGGACTGGAAGAACGGTATACCCAACGATACGATGGGGCGACGTACCGGACCGAACGTGCCCGCGGTACTATCCAGGCAGTCGCGAAGATCCCACGATACGTCCTTGAGACGCTTGCATTCGGAGGTGTCCTGGTTCTTGCGCTCGTTCTCTTCGTCCAGCAGGGAAGTGCTTCCTCGGTACTTCCTCTGATGGGTGCGTACGTCGTGGCCGGGTACAAATTGCTTCCCTCCCTCCAGCGTATGTTCTCGGCGTTCGCCCACATTCGCGGGAGTCACGCCTCGGTCGAACTCATCATCGAAGAACTCCACCGGTCGATTCCCGTTGTCGAGTCGAAAGAACCTTCCGAGGACATCTCCTTTTCCAGAGGTATTGTACTAACCGATCTGTCGTTCACATACGCGGGGATGGTGAGGCCTGCTCTGAGCAATATTTCCCTGACGATCGAGAAGAACACCACGATCGGGATCGCTGGTCCTACCGGGTGCGGTAAGACGACGCTGGTAGATACGATTCTCGGTCTCCATTCTTATCAGTCGGGAACGCTCTGCGCCGATGATATGCAAATCACGTCGGAGAACGTCCGGGCCTGGAGAAAAAAATTCGGGTATGTGCCCCAGTCGATCTATTTGAGCGATACGTCGGTGACCCGGAACATCGCCTTTGGCGTCGACGACGACCAGATCGACCATGAACGCGTACAGTTCGTGGCGCAACTTGCCAATCTCCACGAATTCGTCGAGGTAATGGACCAGGGTTACGAGACGCAACTGGGAGAACGAGGCGTGCGCTTGAGTGGCGGTCAGCGCCAACGAATCGGGATCGCCCGCGCTTTATACCACGACCCCGACGTGCTCGTATTCGATGAAGCAACCAGTGCGCTTGATACGAGAACCGAACAGGTGGTGATGGAGGCGATCAAAACGCTGATGCACCAGAAGACGTTGATCATCATCGCTCATCGCTTGAGCACGTTACGCGACGCCGACAAAATCTTCGTTCTCCGGGACGGAGAGATCGATGCTTCAGGAACGTTTGCCGAGTTGTCCGCGAGCCATCCCCATTTCCTGCAACCGGAGGAACCGAGTTGAAGCATCTGTTCATCGTTGGGGTTGGTCGAAGTGGAACATCTCTTTTGCAGAGTATGTTTGCCGCCCACCCGTCGGTGGCGATGCTGCCGGAGACCGGCCTGCTCCGAAGGTACGTGTTTGGTCCCTCCCGCGGTCCCATTGATTTCCACGATTTGAGAGCGCACGATCACCGATTGCAGCGTATTCCACAGGCGTGCTGGGATACGGTCGTAGCCGGTACTTCGCCGGGAGACCTTCTCGCATTGTACGGGGCGTTTCATCGTTCCGCGGGAGCTTCGTGCCTCGCTGCCGACGACACTCGAGAGATCGAGATGGTCGGCGACAAAGACCCGAGACTCATCGAGTACCTCCCTGCAATCGCTCGGGTATTCCCCGACGACACATACGTTATCCATATCGTGCGGGATCCTCGGGACGTGTTGTTGTCAAAGATCAAAGCGGGTTGGTCCGAGAAGCGCAATTGGCGTCTGAACCTCGGGGCCTCTCGGTTTCAACTCGAATTGGCGGACCGGTTCGGCAAAGCAACGTTTGGCGAGCGATGGATCACGATCCGGTATGAAGACCTGATCGCCGATCCCCAAGCGGTTCTCACCCGGGTTACCGCCACGATCGGAGTCGGTTACGATCCGCAGATGCTGCGTTTCTCCGAGGCCGCCCGGTCGTTGAGCGGTGGCGAGATCGAGACGTGGAAAAAGGAAACCCTTGGCCCTCTTCTTGCCGGTAACCGAGACAAATGG
>JAQIBO010000047.1 GCA_027859055.1 Spirochaeta sp. | reverse complement strand
GATCCGTACCGACGGCAGCGGCGGCACAGGGGTATCTGCGGGACTCCCCGATCCCGTCTCAGTCGCGATCTCAACCTCCGGCCGAGGCAGACGCCGCGCTGCCGGAAACAGGGGAGCGTCGCCGCGATCGTCGCCGGGCGTCGCGGACCGCTGCGTGTTGTGGGACGGCGCCAACCCCGCCGCTACCGGATCGACCACGCGCAGGCTGTTATCGCGGTGACCACCGGCGCCCCGGTGGTCACGCGCGTCACCGCCATCACCCGCCAGGTCCGCGGCGCCTGCACGCACGTCCGCGGCGTCGATCGGTGGTGAAATATTATGCGTTACCCGTCCCGGCGCTTCAAACCGCGCGGTCGCGTCACCCTCGTGGAGGCGCTGCAACGTTGCAACCAGTTCACTCCGGACCGCCTCGAGCCCGGCCTTGACGTTGCCCGGGGCCGACTCAGCCTCCTGGAGAATCGCTTCCCCGGCTGCGTGAACGCTCATACCGCGTCGAACCACCAGATGGCGCAATCGCTGGAGAATACGGACCTGCGCGGCGGTCCACACGCGATGTCCCGAATCGTCTCGCTGCGACCGGACCAGGGGAAGTATCTGTTCCCAATACCGCAGCACGTGAGGTTTCACATCGAGGATTTGCAGAACTTCGCGACTTCCAAAGCGCGTCATGATCCATTCATTTCCTTTTCGTCTCCCGAAAGCTACTGCTGACGAACCTCAAGAAAAAACGGAATATGGTGGAAATGAAACTCCTCCCGGAGCTGATTTTTCACGTATCGCAGATAGAACTCGGGAAACGCCTTTTTCCGGTTTACAAAGACGACAAAGCGAACCGGGTTGGTGGAAACCTGGGTCATATAGCGGAGCTTGATCGGCCGTTTCCCCGACGGGGGCGGCGTCTTCGCCATCCACCGTTGCAGCGCCTGATTGAGGGGTCCCGTATCGATGCGGCGGTGGAGCTCGCCGCGGATATGAACCAGCCGGTCGAGGAGCGTTTCCACGCCGGTGCCGTGCAACGCCGAGATCGGCAGTATCGGTACGTGCTGAAACACGGGAAACAGAAAGTTCACCCGATCGGTTATCGCGTTGAGCTGATTACCCGGAGCGTCTTCAAGCAGGTCCCATTTATTGAGGACCACAACCACCCCCCGTCCACGTTCGGCGATGCGGGCGGCGATTTTTTTGTCCTGCTCCGAGAGCCCCTTGATCACGTCAATCATCAAAACGACCAGTTCGCTCGCGTCAATCGTATCGAGGGCGCGCTGGACCGCGTAGTATTCAACCGATTCGTGTACTTTTGACTTGCGGCGAATACCCGCGGTGTCGACAACCATGAAGTCCGTATTCTTGTAGCGGAACCGCGCTTCCACAGTGTCCCGGGTGGTTCCCGCCAGCTCAGAGACGATAGCCCGCTCCTCACCGACCAGTCGGTTGAGAAGACTCGATTTACCGGTATTCGGCTGGCCCAGAATTGCGAGGCGAACGACCTCCGGGGGCTCGTCTTTCGTTACGGCGTCGGGATCATCATCGGCGGTTGCGTCAGTGTCCGCCGTCTCCGGCTCAACGGAAATCTCCACGTCGGTCGGGGGAAAGAGTTCGTTCAGGGCGTCTTCAAGATCGTCAATACCGTACCCGTGGGCCGCGGAAATTGACACAACGTGGGGAATTCCGTACTGGTAGAACTCGCTGACGTACTGATCGCGCTCCGGATTATCTACTTTATTGACAACCAGAATCGCCGGCCGTCCGGACTCCCGCACCATCGCCAGGAGTTCATGGTCTTCACCGGTGAAGTCCTGGACATCAACAAGGAGCAACACCACATCTGCCCGGGAGATCTCCTGCCGGCTCCGTGCGTAGACCTGTTGGTCAAGCTCCGCTTCCCCCTCACCGATGCCGCCGGTGTCCACCAGCAGGACGGGGCGATCGGCAAACACCGCCTCAACGGCGACGGCGTCACGGGTTACACCGGGCATACTGTCGGTAATCGCGAGGCGCCGACCGTACAATCTGTTAAACAACGTGGACTTCCCGACATTGGGACGCCCGGCGATACAAATTCTAAACATATGAGCGTACTATACTACGCGACGGGACTCCGCGTCGTCAGTAGACAACCAGGTCAAAGCGCTGGCGCATGTACTCACGAACCGTTCGGTCAACGTCTTCCGATTTGCGCAGCTCCATGATATTTCCGGCAAGCTCTTCCGCCTCGGCCAGGCTGATGGAGCGGATGATCTGTTTGACCTCAGGAATTCCCACGGCGCTCATGCTGAACTCGTCCAGTCCGAGCCCCAGCAGCACGACCGACGCAACGGGGTCACCTGCCATTTCACCGCACATCGCGACAGACAGTCCCTCGGCATGGGCGTTATCGATCACCATTTTAATCAACCGAATCACACCTGGATGAAACGGTTCGTACAGATAGGCGATCCGTTCGTTTCCGCGGTCAACGGCGATCGTATACTGGATAAGGTCGTTGGTTCCGATGGAGAAAAAATCGACTTTTCGCGCCAGGATATCCGAGGTCAGCGCCGCCGAGGGCACCTCGATCATGATACCAACCGGAATATCCTCCTCAAACGGCACGTTCCGGTCCCGCAACTCCGCTTTCACCTCTTCCAGAATGTCCAGTGCGCGGTTGAGCTCCTGAATCCCGGAGATCATCGGAAACATAATCCGTAACGTACCGTGGACACTCGCCCGAAGAAGGGCGCGCAACTGCGTCTTGAACAGCTCTATTTCCGACAAGCAGAGCCTGATCGCCCGCCAGCCGAGAATCGGGTTTTTCTCGTCATGCGCCTGCAGGCGATCGGTGACTTTGTCTCCGCCGACGTCAAGGGTCCTGATCGTAACGGGTCGACGATCCATCGCCTCGATAACCTGCCGATACGCTTCGTATTGCGTTTCCTCCGACGGCAGCCCTTCAGGCCGGAGAAAGAGTAACTCAGAGCGGTACATCCCTAGCCCAACGGCACCGTGGCTGATCACGCTGTCTACTTCTTCCGGAATGTCGATATTCCCCTTCAGAAAAATCAATTTGCCGTCGCGAGTTTCCGCAGCCAGGGAGTTCAGGCGCATCAGCTGCACCTCATGTTCCTGCCACTCGTTGAGGATCTTCTGGTATTTTTCCAGAGTTTCCTGATCCGGATCGACGATGACCACCCCGGTATTGCCGTCAACGATTACCTGCTCGTCATCACGAACGGTCCGGGTCACCGTGGACAAACCGAGGACCGCAGGAATTTCAAAACTGCGGGCGATAATCGCAGTATGTGAGGTTTTTCCCCCGGCATCCATGACGATGGCCCGAACCATCCGTTTATTCATCGCCACCGCGTCCGACGGCATCAGATCGTGGGTCACCAGCACGCGCTCTTCTTTCAGATCTGCAAGGCTGTTACGGTCCCGTTCAAGCAGATGGTTCAGGACGCGTTTGGAAACATCGTGGATATCAGCGGTCCGCTCGCGAAGGTACGCATCGCTTGACTGACTCAATTTGTCCAGCAGTTCCCGCACCGTTTGATGGAGCACCCACTCGACGTTCAGCAAATCCTGCTCCAAACGGTTGTACACCGACTCAAAAAACGACGGGTCCTGAAGCATCATAAGATGCGAGTCGAGCAATCGAATTTCGTCCTGTTCAAGATCCTGATGAGAACTGTTCTTGATACCTTCGATGTCCGAACTTGCGCGTTCCACCGCCGCTGAAAGTCGTTCTTTCTCGGCTTCAAGTTTTTTTTCAGAGATTTTGTACTGGGGCACCTGGGGATGCTCTTCCTGATACACAAAGGCTCGCCCGATAGCGATTCCCGGTGAGGCAGCGATTCCCCGCAACTCGGTCATGGCTTTATCATAGTTTGTTCGTTTTGCCACTGTCAAACATGGGGGTTATCCGGCCGATACTGTGAAACATGGGCAAAGAACGCTCACGTAAAAAATCCTCATTCGGCGTCGTTTTCTGGATCGCCGTTATTCTTCTCATTGCGATCATTTTCCTGTTCAACCTGCCGGTGATACGCGAGGTGCTGGAAAACACCGGTTTCGTTGAGGTTGTCTTCGAAGAGCGCGACCGGGACACGCAAGATTCCGAACGCGAAGACAACGATACGGAAACCGCCGCCGAAGAGGTGCGTCCGCAAGTCGACGATATCCAACGGGACGATACAACCGCGGACCCCGATGTCGAAGATCCGATCGTCGAGATTGAGCCACCGGAAACCATTGAGGAGGATGACCAGGAGATCGTCGTACCGCCGCCGGAGGAGACGCAGGAAGAAGGACCCGACAGAACGCGCAGGACAACCCTGTTCTTTATCCGCGTGTCCGACGACGGTCGTGTTCTTGCGGAACCGGTCCAACGCACGATTCGCTTCACCGGAGGCCCGTTGACCCACACGATGGAAGCGTTGATCTCCGGCCCCAACGCGGAAGATCTCAACAAGAGCCTTTTGAGCCTGATACCTCCGGATACGGAGTTACTTTCCGCCCGCGTCTCCGACGGTATCGCATACCTGAACTTCAACGAGGCGTTTCGGTTCAATACGATGGGACTTGAAGGCTATCTGGCGCAGTTGCAGCAGGTGGTCCAGACCGCGACGGTGTTTTCCACGGTAGACGCCGTACAGATTCTGATAAACGGGCAAGTCCTGGAATATCTCGGCGGCGACGGCGTATACGTGGGTAAACCGCTGACCCCCGGCGACCTCCGCAGTCGGTAGTTTCCCCCTCAATCGCTGCGCCGAACGTGGAGCAGAACCTCGCGGTTGCCGTTTCTACCTGCAACCGGGCTGTCCATCGTCGCGGAAACCACAACGCCTTCATCGCCCAGTTCCCGCACCACGCCGGAAACCACCTGCATCCGCAACTCCGGGTCCACGATTCCGGCGGTGAGTCCGCCCTCCTCCCGGCGCCCCCAGCGGACCTCCGCGGCGACTTCCAATTGGGGCTGCAGCAACGCGATTCCCCACCCCTCAGTGGTCAAATCGAGGATGTGAGACAGCACACCCCGCAGGCTCCGAAACGAAAGATCACAGACCGCGGCGTTTGGCGGCGGCTCGAGTTCTTCGACGGATGAAATGGCGAGGATGTTGCATCGCTCCCTGACCGTCACACGCGGGTCCACCCGTAACCGGTAATCGAGCTGGTTGTAGCCCACGTCAACGGCGTGGACGTGGCGCGCCCCCGCCTGCAAGAGAGCGTCGGTAAACCCGCCGGTACTCGCGCCCGCATCAAGCCAGACCTTTCCGGACGTGTCTATCTCCCACGATGACAGCGCGGCGGCAAGCTTGTCTCCCGCCCGGGATACGTAACGTTGTCGCGAGAGCTCCACCCGGACATCTGAGTGTACGGGCGCTGCAGGATCACGGATCACCGCGCCATCAACGAGAATTTCTGAACACATAATAAAGGAGTAAAGTTCGTCCCGTTCGTAATCGGGAAAGCGTTTGGTAAGGAGATCCAGCAGTTTAACCGGACGCTGTTTCATCGCCTCCGTCTCATCGGTCGCGCTAAATCAGAGACCGAAACGCGATCCGCTCCACCGAGGATGCGTGCCCCGCGTCATCGGTCTGCACCACGAGGCCGTGTAACGTCGCCGCATCGGAGGCGACTTCGTTTTTCAGCGGGAGCTGTGTCAGAACGCGACGAACGCTGATTTCCGGATCAAATCCGATCACGCTGTTATCAGGACCGGAGGCCCCGATATCCGTGATATAGGCGCTCCCCTTCGGCAGGACCCGCTCATCGGCGGTCTGAACGTGGGTATGCGTCCCGTACAGCACGGTAACATCTCCGTCGAGATAGTACGCAAGCGCTTCCTTTTCCCAGGTGGACTCGGCGTGAAAATCGACGACGACCGCGTCGGTCTGCCCCTGAAGGCGTTTGAGGATCTCCCGGGCGCGCCGAAACGGACACTCAATCGTGGGCATCCGGTCGCGGCCCTGCAAATTGATGACCGCCGTTCGTCCCGCTTTGCCCTCATGCACGTACACCCCGCTTCCCGGCGCACCACCGGGATAGTTGTCGGGGCGCAACACGGTCGGGGTGTCGTTCAACAGGTCCCCCACATCGTCATCGTGCCAGATGTGATTGCCGGTGGTGATCACATCCGCCCCGGCACGGAACAACTGCTCCGCCAGGGCGTGATTGATCCCGAACCCGTCGGCGGCGTTTTCGCCGTTCACAATCACCACATCCGCACGATGCTGCTTGATCAGACCTTTCAGCGCGCTCACCACCGCCCGCATACCGGACTGGCCGATCACGTCACCCAGAATCAGAATCCGCATTGCATCACCGGGCGTACTCGACCACCCGGGTTTCCCGAATCATCGTGACTTTGATCCGACCGGGATACCGAAGCTGATCCTCGATGTTGCGGGCGATTTTCTTGGCGATCTCCCGCGCCTCCTGGTCACTGACCTTTTCGTGGTTGACCATAATCCGGAGCTCCCGGCCCGCCTGAATCGCGTACGCCTTGTCGACACCGTCGTATTCTTCGGCGATCGCTTCGAGATTCTCCAACCGCTTGATGTAGTTGTCCAGCGTCTCCCGACGCGCACCCGGTCGGGAAGCGGAGATCGCGTCCGCAACCTGAACGATAACCGATTCCATACAGTTATGCGGCACGTCGCCGTGGTGAGCGGCGATGCAGTTGATCACCTTCTCGTCCTCGCCAAGGCGCTTACCCAGTTCAACGCCCAGTTCCACGTGGTTACTGTCGCCGTCAGTTTCAATACCCTTTCCGATATCGTGGAGAATACCGCCACGCTTGGCGATCTCCACGTCCGCGCCGATCTCCGCCGCGATCGTACCGGCAAGCACCGCCACCTCTTTACTGTGGGCAAGGACGTTCTGTCCGTAACTGGTGCGAAACGCAAGCCGCCCAAGTCCCCGAACGCCTTCCGGTCGAATGTGGTGGATGTTCAGATCGTAGAGGACCTTTTCGCCCTCCTCGTAAATCGTCTGCGTCATGTCGGCGGTAACCTTCTGCACCACCTCTTCAATCCGCGTCGGATGGATCCGTCCGTCAGTTACCAGCCGTTCCAGGGACCGCTTGGCTATCTCTTTGCGGACCGGTTCAAAACACGATACGACGACCGCTTCCGGCGTATCGTCAATAATGATATCAACGCCGGTCAACGTCTCAAGGGTGCGAATGTTCCGCCCTTCCCGTCCGATGATCCGCCCTTTCATCTCGTCGTTGGGCAGGCTGACAGAGGAGACGGTGACTTCCGTGTTTACCTCGCTGGCCACGCGCTGCACCGTCGATACCAGGATTTCCCGGGCGGTCTTATCCGCTGAAGCAACCGCTTCCTGTTCAATCTTGTTAACCAGGCCCTGCGCGTCGTGGCGTGCCTCATCCTCGAGGGACGAAATGATCATCTTCCGCGCCTCGTCCTGGGTCAGGCCGGATATCCGCTCCATCTCGTTGCGCCAGTGTATCTCCTGCTCACCAAGTACTTTATCTCGCTCTTCTAATTTCCTCTCACGGGCCGCCAGTTCCTCCTGCTCCCTTTCGAGCGCAGAAGACTTGACTTCTAGGTTTTCTTCCTTCTGTAACAGTCGTTGTTCCAGGCGCTGCAGCTCTTTCTGTCGCTCCCGAAGTTCTCGTTCCTGTTCATTCCGCTCGCGCTGTAGCGCATCTCTCGTTTCTAGTATCAGCTCTTTCTTGCGTGCTTCCGCGTCTTTGGATGCATCTTTTTTGAGACGCTCCGCACGCTGCTCAGTCGAAGACAGCTGAAACCTGGCATATAGCCAGCGAAAAGTCCAACCTAGAATTACACCAGCAAGAGGAAGGGTAATCAACAAAATCAGTTGCATAGTCCTTCCTCCACTAATCGTTTAATAGTTTAGCCTATAGTGCTTTACGAAGGGGTGTCAAGTTTCGAACCAGTCCAACCCCTCGTCATCCTGAATAATGCGTCGGTCAAGGCGCTCTGCTCGACGCCGCAAGCGGATCGTACGGCGCAGCCCGCGCTGCAGCAACGTGAGAATATCTCGCGAAATCGCTTCGATATTTCGGTCGTCGAGATGGACGATCACCGTGTCGAGAAGAACCATGACCATCGCGTGGGCGTCGTTGTACAAGCCGGGACGGAAAATGTTCCGCCGGGAGCCGTCACGGATGATTTCACCGAGAATCTCCTCAATTCGCGCTCGCAGGACCCCCACACCACCACCACCAACGTCAATTCCGGGGTACAGAAAGCGCTCGTCCCCCTGCAGAACGCCGCGGAGAATCGGATAGCGGCGCATTCCAAGCAGAACGAACTGGTACACCGCCTTGAGTTTGTTGATCGGGGAGTGCAGGCGGGCGACCATCTCCTCCGCCTTGCGGATCCCTTCCCGCTGAATCAGGCGCAGAATCTCGTCGTAAAACGTCTCTTTGCTTCGAAAGTGCTTGTAAAAGGTACCGACGCTGAGTCCCGCCGCGCGCACAATATCTTCAACCGAAACATCGCGGTATCCGTATCGGGAGAAAAGCTCCATTCCGGAGCGCATTATAAGACTGCGTCTGTTGGCCTTCATTGCGCCGCAATTATACACCCTCCACGCGGCGACTGAAACCGTCCAAACAATAAAGTGAAGATCTTCCTCAAATATTCACGTCTACATTTTATCAATTATTTCCATAATAACGTGTAGCACGGTGGTAAATCGGGTCATAACGCAGCGATACGACCACATCCGGCGTTTCAGGGAGTCAGGTACTGACCCCGCACGAAGCGCATCGTTGACGGAGCGGGACAACACCGGGTACCACACTTGCGGGAGGCGCGATGAGCAGTATTGCCCGGGAACGCGTGTCGGCGAAGACTGACGCACACTACCATTTGCGGTGTCTGGCAACCGGCACCGTTGTCCACGACGTTCACAGCGCCGCAGCGCGTCCCGCCACGTTCCCCCTCAACGCGCCCGCTGTTCAGTTACGCGAACGATCCGTTGCTCCACCACCCCCGGCATTCCTCCGCACCCACTACGCTGTCCGCGATTTCTCCCCGGATCCGCTGCGCACGGACATCTTCCGTTACCGCTCATGGCTTCCGGTGTCTTGCGTGCTCGATGGCGCCGGCGGACCGGTCACCTTTCATTCCCGCGGTTACGGCGCATCCCTCGGACTGGAAAACCTCTACGTCACCTTCAGTGGCTGGTGGCCGGAACGCGGCGCAGCGATACCAACAGGTACCTTCAAGGAAAATGAAGCGTACACGGTCTACGGTCGCATGGCTGACGCCGCGCACAGCAACACCCTCGTCGTTGCCTCTGCGGGCAATACGGCACGGGCGTTTTTGCGCGTCGCATCGGCACATGATCTTCCGCTGGTCGTCGTCATCCCGGCGCGCAACGTTCCGGATCTCTGGACCGTCGGGCCCCGCAGCTCGTCGACGGTGGTAATTGCCGTTGGCGACGACGCCGACTACACCGATGCTATCCGCCTTGCCGCACTTTTGACGGAAAACTCCGACTTTCTCGCTGAGGGTGGTGCCAAAAACGTCGCCCGCCGGGACGGTATGGGAACCACGTTTCTCTCCGCCGCGGAGGCGATGGGGCGGATTCCCGACCACTACATTCAGGCCGTTGGCAGCGGGACCGGCGCGATCGCCGCGTGGGAGGCAAACCTGCGCCTCCTCGACGCGGGCCATCCCGGCCCGTCGGGCCTTCGGGGACGGCCAGGCTGCGCCGGCGGCGTCGCCGGACGTGCCCGCCTGCACCTGGCCCAGAACGCGCCGTTTCAACTGCTGGTTGATTCGTGGAAAGAACGCAGCAGGACGCTGTGCGACCTTGACGAAACAACCGCCAAACACCAGATCGACGCAATTGACGCAAAAGTACTTGCCAACCGGCATCCACCGTGGTCGCCGATCGGCGGCCTGTTTGACGCCCTTACCGACACAGACGGCGCAATGTACGGCGTCGATACACCAGCAGCCCATACCGCGGGAACGCGCTTTGAGGCCGATGAGGATATCGACCTTGCTCCGGCGTCCCGCGTCGCCTGCGCCGCTCTCGAGCAGGCGGTTCGTGACGGCGCGATCGCCCCCGATGAGTACGTGAGTCTCAACATTACCGGCGGCGGATACCGGCGCGCCAGACAGGATCTGGACACCCACCCGCTCGTTCCGGACGTCACCGTCGGGAAAGACCACTTTTCTTCCACCGCAATTGGCGATACGGTACGGAAGATCATCGCCGCGCGCGCAGAGCGCCGCAAAAACACCAGAGGAGAGCGCACAGATGTTACTTGATAACCAGACAGAACAGGAAAGCGCCGCCAAGGCGGAGGGACATACCGACCTTTTCGCCAAATGTCACACCGACGGCGGATACTTCGGCAAGATGCGCGTGATGGGCGACGACGAATACACCCGTCCGGTCCTGCCGCCCAACCCCAACCGCCACATGCAGTTCAAAGGCAAAGAACACATCATGTGGTCGGTTAACAACTACCTCGGCCTGGCAAACCACCCGGACGTCCTCAAAGTTGCCCATGACACGATCGACGAATTCGGCGTCAGCTCTCCCATGGGCTCCCGCATGATGAGCGGCAACACCGACTACCACCTCTCCTTTGAGCGGGAACTGGCGGAGCACGCGGAAAAAGAGGCTTCGTTTCTGTTCAACTACGGCTACATGGGAGTGATCGGTACAATTCAATCCCTGGTGGGCAAAGACGATACGGTCGTCATGGACAAACTGGATCACGCGTGTATCGTCGACGGCGCGTTTCAGGCGCAGGCGCTCAACGGCGCCCAGTTGCGGATCTTCAAACACAACAACATGGATAACCTCGAGCAGGTCCTCAAACGGGTCAATCGCGACCGCACCGGCGGCGTGATGATCGTCACCGAGGGCGTCTACGGCATGACCGGCGACCTGGCACCCCTGGCGGACATCGCCGTCCTGGCGCGAAAATACGACGCCCGCATCTTCATCGACGACGCCCACGGCTGGGGAACGATGGGGCCGGAGGGAAAAGGAACCGCCGCCCACTTCGGCGTCCAGGACGAGATCGACATTTACTTCGGCACCTTTGCCAAGAGCTTTGCCTCAATCGGCGGGTTTTCCGCCTCGGACAAAGCGGTCACCGACTGGATCGCCTACAACGCCCGCACCCAGGTCTTCGCCAAAAGCCTCCCCATGGTCTACGTCCAGACGCTCCGCAAAACGTTTGAACTGGTAAAAGCGGGAGAAGACCGCCGCACCAAGATGTGGGCGCGGAGCAACGAGCTCAAGAACGGGCTCAAAGAACTCGGCTTTTACGTCGGTCCCGGCGAGTCGATGATCTGTTCCGTCTTTGTTCCCCTCGGCGAGGACTGAATCGAAGCGATGGCTGCCGCTACGTCAGGCTTCCTGCGCAAGAACGGCGTCTTTGTCACCGCAATCGCCTACCCGGTCATTCCGCTCGGCCTGCTCATGTTCCGCATGATCCCCACGGCGATGCACGAGGAAGAGGACGTCCAGGATACCCTCGCCGTCTTCAAAAAGATGCGCGACAACCTCGGCCTGCGCCTGACGATGACCGAAGACGAGGACAAAAAGATCCGCAAAGTGTACGGGATCTGAGGATAAAACGGAAAAAGGATTATCCGGCGGCGGCGCCGCCGGGAACTGACGTTCTGCGGGGTGCTGTGCGCCGCCGGGTTCAGTGCACTCCGGATCGGTGGGCGCAGGGGCATCCACACGCCAAACGATACCACTCACCGTCCTTCATCTGCACACGCAACAGGAGTTCTCAAACTGAAAGCCGCTGCGGTTTACAGTTTGAGAACTCCACCTAAAATTTCCTCGGTTGGCCCCATTCCTCTGACGATCAGGAGCGTTGTGCAATTGGTTGGGGGTGGCACCCCCAGCACTGTGGGTAAGGGCCTGATGGTGACAGGGATTGGGCCACCC
>JAQIBO010000031.1 GCA_027859055.1 Spirochaeta sp. | reverse complement strand
CGGCAACCTCGTGTCCCGTGTCAGCAGCGGGGCGGCGTTACGCGCATCTGGCGCCCTCGGTTTGGGGAGTCTCACCGGTGTCTTGTACAGCACGCCTTCGTGGATCTCTGATTACGGCCAGGGCGACCCCCGCAGCTTTGCTGCTGCGGCGCAGCTTGAGCAAACGGCGGGGATCTTCACGCTGGAACTTGCCGGGCATTATCAACGGAACGAGGACCTGGTTGGCGCGGCAACCTTTACGTTGGGGTTCGGCAGGCTGACAATAGCCGGAGAGGAACGCTACCAGTTCGACACCGACGCCGCGGGTGTATTCGGACCGGAGGGAATAGTTGCTGAATCCGTAGGAAACTTTTTCTGGGAGAGCAGCAACCGCCGGTGGACGTTCTGGGGCGAATACAGCCACAACGACTCCCGCCGGGACGACGAAGTCGGTGACGACGGGGTGCGCCGGGACGGAGAGCACCTGGTAGGCCTGGCGATGAAAGCACCCTCTTTGCGAGCCGGTGGATGGCGGCCACAACTCACCTGGCGGCATGCCGTGGGAGATCTATCGGGGCAGGTGATCGCCGGGACCTCCGGGACGATCGCCCCCGATCTTACACTTTCGTTTGGTATGCCCGTATTCTACGGGAAACCGGGATCCTACTACCGGGGGATCGCCGAAACACGCGTTATCGACGACGATGACACCCTCACCGGCCAGGAAGCGGACCTTCTCGAAATCTCCGGGCAGGACGTACTATCGGTGACCTTTGGCCTCAGCATCAGTTTCTCCTTCTGAGGCTCCCGTACCGGGCCTACACGTCCTCCCGCCTCCAGGCGGCGCGCAATTTGCCCATCTCCTCCGGGTCATTCCGCACGCGCCGCATGTACTCCAGAACAAACGCCAGAAAGACCGTCAGAAAGAACGCCGTTATCGTTGCGATTACGATAACCATCCGCGGGTTATCACTGTCGGGAAGTGCGTATACGATCGCCTGGTTGATCGGGGCTATCAGCGTTCCCGCGTTTCCCTTGATATTCAGGATCTGATTCCGCACGTAGTTGAGGTCATACAATTCCATGAGGAGACCTGCCCCGGAGGTGGATACGTTCGTCAGGATCGATGCTATCACCGCCGGATCATCAACGGTCCCCGCTTCCCCGATTCTTTGTATCAACAGTTGGTCGATCGAATTCGTGGTGGTGTCCAAGGCGGTGGCAATAGTCATCTGTGCCCGCGCAAGCTGGGGCTCCACCCGTACCGAGAGCTCCTGACGGGCTCGTTCAACTATCGCGCCCAAAAACACGCGCGCCACCTCAGTATCATCGGTTGTCAGCGTCACCGTAACAACCCCGGATGCGGCATCGGCGGAAACGGTGAAGGAATTGCCGATAAAATCGTTCGTGAGAAAGGTGGCCAATTGCTCCGGTGAACGCTGATCGTCATCGTCGCCAAGCAGGTTACGGTAGGGGCCTTGGAGAATCAGAGGATCGGTCATTACATCCAAAAACGCGGTCATCAGGTTCACGTCTACGTAGTTTCTCACCTCCGGTGAGAGGGCTTGGACCTGGAATTTCTGTTCCACTCGGAACCGCTCGACGTCTTCATCGAAGGTAATGCCTAAAGCCGGCATTCCATACACGACGGCGAGAGCAACGATAAATACGAGGATCGTCCCGCCAAGGATGACGATCCGGTATCGAATCGTTACCGCGAGTAGATCGATGAGGCTGATCGTGTCATCATCGTACGAAGCGGGTATCGAGTGTTCCATTTTGTCGTTCATGTTGATTCCTATGTTGGTGTGATGTCTCCCACCATAGTACAAGAAGATTCCGGTTCCATGTAGTTGTTCATTTTTTGGGATAACTTTTCCATTATTGCATTTTTCGATTTATTATCCTACAATTAATGACGATGAAAATATCTATTTCGATACTGTCTGCGATATTGATGACGTTCTCCTCGTGTTCTTTGTATACCCGTGTTCAAGATCAAGATATCAAGGATGAAATCATCGCCGGGGTACACACCGTCAACCAGGAATCTGCGATAGAGAGATTACCGGTTGGTGAGGACTGGACGATTACGTTTTCTACCGGAGTCTACTCACTTCAGGAGTGGGCGGCCCCGATCGCCCGTATAAAGGCCCGATCCAACGGTACTACCGTCACGCTTCCCGATGAATACGTATGGTTGCGAAGTCATGACGGTATCGCCGTCGTTGTGGACAATGTGATATACGCCCGGGCGCGACGGTACAATCAGACCGGTATCTACCGGATCGTTCCCGGTGAAACCCCCGAGATCACCCTCGTGAGTCGTCCGGAAGACGATACGTTTTGGTGGCAGAGTAAACGATTTCGGAGTAGCGGTCCGATCTTTGTCGTTGATACCGACCATGTGCTCCTGTACGTGGGGTCTACCGGAGGCATAGGGGATGTTACGGTCGCGGTGACACCCGACCTGCGCCACCGTGTTTTGGCTGATCGCCGACTGGTGATCTGGAATGGGGCCGACGGACACGCCTATTTCTTACGTCCAGAAACGGGCGAGATCCTCCGGGCGGCTTTGGCACCGGGGCAACCGGGAACCGATCTGGCCCTGCAACCCTATGGAATACTCCCTGCGGTGCGCCTATTCTGGCGGACCACCGCGATCGCCTCCACCTCCACACGTAGCACCGTGATCGGGATCGATACAGACCGTACTTTCTATGAGCTTTACCGTCAGGACAACGGAGACGCGGACGGGTCGGTCCCGCTCCGTACCGCGTCGTTGGACGGTTTCGGCATGCTATCCGGGATCGAAGTCACCCCCGAGGAGACGATCGCATTCCTTCTGGACGGGCGCAGCTACACATTTGATCCTTCCTCCTTCTCATTCCAGCGCTGAGGGCGGACACGCGCGTTCGTCCAGAGATTCTGACTGTCCCTGACATTCAGGGACATTACTTATTCTCGGTTGATTGTGCGGGTTGCCCGCAAACCTTCCGTTCGTCCCGCCACCCGCCTGCGGAGCATCCATATTCTATCGAAATTTCTTGTACTCTCGGACATTTGTAAGTACTGCCAGAGATGCAAGGAAGGTACATCGTTGAGTAACGCACAACGTCCTCACCCTGATTTCGTCACCGATCAGGACGGAAAGCGTGATAGCAGACAGAACCTGAAACATCAGAGCGGAAGGGTGGATATTCCGCTGAATCCTGCCACCCATTCCGGAGCAAACCTGCCACCCTGTGGGTGTGTGCAACCTCGCGTCAGCCAGCATAGGGCGCCGGCAGGTTTGTTGTCAATCTAAGGGTGT
>JAQIBO010000530.1 GCA_027859055.1 Spirochaeta sp. | reverse complement strand
GACCATATGTTGGAGAGCGATGATCCCGATGCGGTGTTGTTGCACGAGGTGGTTTTGGGTCTTCTCTGACAGAAAGGGTCCTAACCTCATCGTGGATGACGGTGGCGATGCGACTCTTCTTATCCACAAGGGTGTGGACATGGAAAAGGGAGCCGACTGGGTAAACACGCCTTCCGGCAGTCATGAAGAGACGGTTATCAAGAACCTGCTCAAGCGGGTCCATGCGGAAGACTCGGGATTTTTTGGCAAGATCGCATTGGTTTGCGGATACGGTGACGTCGGCAAGGGCAGCGCCCAGAGTCTGCGTAGTCAGGGGCCATGGAGGGGTATGAGGTCAAGACGGTAGAAGAGGCGTTGCCGGAAGCGGATCAGGAGATCGCACGAGGGGTGGCCAAGCGCATAGGGCTGGTCGCCTGACGTTGTCAGGCTGCACGCCCATGCAGCCATGGCTATGACGATCCCTCCTACGGTCTGGACTACGAGTCCATGAGCGTCATGAGTGCTATTCACTCGCAGAGTGCGGATATCAGTCAGGGCGTAAGCGGGTCGGGTCTCAAGGAGTACGAAGGTCAACAGGGAGCCGGTGACCAGGGCATGATGTTTGGCTACGCCTGTGATGAAACGCCGGAGCTGATGCCCGCGCCCATCACCTACGCACATCAGTTACTGCGCCACGCCGCAACAGTGCGTAAACACGGCGATATCACCTGGATGCGTCCGGACTCCAAGAGCCAGGTCACCGTGGAATACCAGGGCCACACGCCCCGGCGGAACGATACCGTGGTGATTAGTCACCAACACGATCCGGATGTTACTCACGATCAAATTAAAGCAACGATTATCAAAGAGGTCATTAAGCCGGTTCTCGAGCCAACCGGCCTGCTCGACGATAAGACCCGCTACTATGTCAATCCCACCGGTCGCTTTGTGATCGGCGGTCCCCACGGCGATACCGGCCTCACCGGCCGTAAGATTATCGTCGATACCTATGGTGGTATGGGCCGCCACGGTGGCGGCGCATTTTCCGGGAAGGATCCCAGCAAGGTAGACCGTTCTGCGACCTATATGGCCCGCTACGTGGCAAAAAACATCGTTGCCGCAGGCCTGGCAAAACGGGCGGAGGTACAGCTGGCGTACGCCATCGGCGTGCCCTTTCCGGTCAGTATCATGGTGGACACCTTTGGGACCGGCACGATTCCGGAAGAGCAAATTGAGAAAGCTATTGAAAAGACCTTTGATTTGACACCCCGGGGAATCATCACGACGCTGGACCTTCTGAAACCGATTTACCAGGAGACCTCCACGTACGGTCATTTTGGTCGTCGTGAGTTCAGCTGGGAGCGGACTGACAAAGCGGAAGAGCTTCAACGCGCGGTTGGGTGAGCGTTGTTGGGGGACTTAGATCGAACCTGACGGTTCTGCGGAGTCTTCTTGGTCTGAGATTGGCCTGAAACCGGATCGCGTGGGTGGCGAGAAACGTCGGCACGGCTAAGAGTTACGCGTTATGAAAAAAATCTGACAGTATCCGCAATCGACCGGCAGAACATACTGAATAATCCGTATGCCTTGGATGAAATCCAACGGAATATCGGCGTCACCGGTATTGAGTATCGTGGGGAAACGGTGCTCCTGAAAGAACAGGTGGCGGCGTTCTTTGAGCTCACACCGCGGACCATCGAAAACTATCTCTCCAATTTTGAAGAAGAGCTCAGGCAAAACGGTTACGAGATTCTTCGTGGTAAACCGTTATCGGAGTTGAAGTTAGTACTTGGTGAACTCGATGCTCCCGAAATCAATTTCGGGAGCATCAAACGAACGTCTCAGCTTGGAATCTTCCGCTTTCGAGCCTTCCTAAACCTGGCAATGCTCATCACCGAGAGCGAAAAGGCCAGAGTCCTTCGGCAGGTGATTCTTGACATCGCGATCGACGCAATAAATCAGCGAACCGGCGGTGGGACAAAGTACATAAACCAGCGAGACGAGGACTTCATCGTCTCGTATTTCAAGGAAGTGGACTATCGTCGGCAGTTCACCGATGCGTTGAAGGATTGCGTTGCAATGGGCAAAGCCAAATACGCGATCTACACCGACAAAATCTACCGGAGCATTTTTCGTGAGAATGCCCAAGAGTATCGTCGGGTACTCCGGCTGCACAAGAACGATCGCGTTCGTGAGACCCTTTATTCCGAGGTACTGGACCTTATCTCCGCGTATGAGTGAACCTTCCGGTTCTGGATGGCGGGTTGGAGTGTAGCGGAGCCCCGGCCCGGATCGAGTGGGTGGCGAAAAAGCCCGCCCGCCGATGCGCGGTCGTCCATGATACGCCCTACCATCGCTCCCGTGCGGAAATTGCCATCCAAGATAGTGCGCCACAGTGGGACTTGCGTAAGAACTATGCCTGATCTGTACAACTACGCCGGCGAAAAACTGACTGCAGCCGTGAGGGTGCTTGCAGTCGGAGAAGGCGATGCTCGATCGCGGGGTCTGGTCGGCATATCTTGAGTTTCATCCGCTTCGGCCGGAGCATTTCCCGCCCGAGTTTCAGGATCATTTCAACTGGATTATGCATGAGCTGACAAAGCGGCCTGAGCAGCGAACCGTGTACATTCCTGGTACTCGTGAATGGGCGCCGGAAGGGCTTGTTCCAGCAAATATTCGGCGGATGAAGAATCGTACCGCTGCGAAGTTCGCGACGGCGATACTCGATCTGGAGTACTCTCTAAGGACATGACCAAATCACTTGCCAACGACGTAACAGAAGTTCCCCTCTTTGAACACGGTGCGCGGTGGTTGAGAGCCGATTTTCACCTGCACACGCCCGCAGACGGCCACTTCGACAAGCGTGGTATCCACCTTGAGCGACCGGCGTCCTGGCAGGATGCCTGGGTCGATCGTTTGGCAGTAGAACGGATCCAAATTGGTGTCGTCACTAACCACAATCGCTTCGATCTGGATGAGTTTAAGGCGCTGAGAAAGCGGTGCCTCAAGCGAGGAATTGGGCTATTCCCCGGGGTTGAGCTCTCTGTCCAGGGAGGCAGCGGCGCAGTGCACATCTTGGTCGTCTTTGACCCCGCGTCATGGATCGACAATCGCCAGAACAAGAACTTGATTGATCGGTTTCTTGGTACCGCCTTTGAGCATATCACCAATTACGAAACAGAAGACAAACCGTGCAGATGGACCCTTGGCGGCACACTCGAGAAGCTGGAAGAACACCAACAGCAAGGGCGCGACTCGTTTATCGTCCTCGCCCACGTCGACTACGACAAGGGCGCTTTCCACGAGCTCGGTCGTGGCCTTGCGAACGATTTCGGTGATCGGTTCAAACGCTTCGTCCTTGGCGCACAAAAGGTCCGCAATCTCGATACCTGGAACAACCTGAAGCAATGGCTCAACGACGAGTGGAAACCCGCTCGTCTCGAGGGATCCGACCCAAAGTCTCTGGAACAGGTGGGCGTGGCCCACACACAGAGCGGCGAGTCCAAAGTCGCCTACGTCAAACTGGGCGAACTTTCCTTCTCCGCGCTGCGGTTGGCTCTCACCATGAAGGAACAGCGCGTCCGGAATGTACTGCCGTCGCCGCGTGCCGGCCGGATAGAATCGGTTTCGTTTACGGGAGGTCTTCTGGACGGCCGGACGTTTACGCCGAGCCCGGAGATGACCAATCTTATCGGCATTCGTGGGAGCGGGAAGTCTTCGGTTCTGGAGGCGATCCGCTACGCCTTTGAAATCGATCTGAAGCGCCTTGATGGTGAAGACATCGACTACAAGGAGACCCTGGTTCAGCGGATTCTCGGTAGCGGCGGTTCGGTGAGCATCGTGTTTACCAGCGGTGACGGAACGCGCTACACCGTCTCGCGAGTACTCAATGACTCGCCCGTTGTCTCCCGTGACGGTGTCGTGATCCCGGACATCCGGCCCGCTTCACTCCTGACGGTGCGATATTTCGGTCAAAAAGATCTTGCCCGCTTCAGTGAGCGCCAGTTTGCCCATGAGTTGATCGAACGTTTTGCCGGCGGCGCGGGCTGCACCGGCGAAAACGGAAGCACGGATACCCGAAGCACCGACGATATCCTGCAGCGCATCCAGTCTCTGCTTCTTACGCTCCAACACCACGACGCCTCATTGGCGCAGCTGGAAGAGGTGAGGGCGCAACTTGCCGCGGTCAAGGAGTCGCTCAAGGGATTTGAGGAACACAATCTTCATGAGAAGTTGCAGTCACAGATCACCTTTGAGCAGGAGCTTCGGCAGGTAGCGGACGTCCTGGCAACACAGGACGAGCTCGTCCAGTCACTGCAGCTGTGGTACGACGACAACTACGAGCCATACCGTCGCCGACTGCAACAGCTGGACGGGTCACACCTCCAGGGAGTTCGTGAAGCCGCCGACCGGTTTTTCAGTGTTCTCGCTGGCCTTCAGGATACGATCAGCGCACTCCGCGGTCACCGCGAAGAAACGGGACAGGCACGAGACCGTCTGAATGCGGATTACTCCATCCTCCGGGACAGCTTCGCCGAGGCCCGGCGGACGCTAACGTTGCCGGATAACCTCAGCCCCGACACGTACCTTGACCTTGTTAAACGTGAGAAGACCTTACATGCGAAACTCTCAGAGTTGGAATCAATCGAGAAAAGACGTTCGCTGGCACGCACACAGCTTGAACAGTCGCTCGCCGCTTTGCAGCAGCGATGGCAGGAACAGTTTCAGGCCAAGAAACGTGCGGTCGAGGCGCTCAACGATGCATCAGAGGGCGTGCAGATTGAGCTGACCTTTAAGGCCAACAAAGACCTGTTCACCGAACAGCTAAACACCCTCACAACGGGTATCCAGAAGCGCACCGTCGAGAAGATCGTAGACACCTTCTCCGACGGTATCGAGATCTACCGGGATCTTGCCGGCGGTGCACACAGGCTCCTTGCCGATGCCGGACTCAACGAGAGCCAGGTGGAGAAACTGAGAGAGGCGGTGGATCACAACACCCAAGCCCTCGTCACGTTTCGACCACCGGATCGGGTTGACCTAACGTACCGAGGCACGCCGCTGCATGAGCACTCCCTTGGACAGCGTGCAACGGCGTTGATGCTCTTTCTCCTTTCCCAGGATGAAATCGATGTACTCATCGTTGACCAGCCGGAAGACGATCTCGACAATCAGACGGTTTATGCCGAGATCGTCAGTAGAATCCTGGAAAAGAAGGGACGGCAGCAGATCGTCTTTGCCACGCACAACCCAAATATTCCCGTTCTTGGGGACGCGGAACAGATCGTGCGGTGTCGCTTTACGCCGGACCGCATCGATATCGCCCAGGGTGCGGTAGACAGCGGGGCGATCCAGAAAGAGATAGTAGATGTGATGGAAGGCGGAGATGACGCGTTCCGACGCAGACAAAGGATCTACGACTCATGGACGCGATAGAGCTCTTGGATATCATCGCTTTGGGAGAAACCTCGACGGTTCAGTTCAAACGCACCATGGACAGCCCGGATCGCAGCGCGGCAGAGTTGTGCGCCTTTGCCAACTCTGCCGGTGGTATATTGCTGTTCGGAGTTGACGATGACGGAACCGTAACGGGACTCGAAGCAGCAGAAGTGCGCGACATCAGCTCCCGGGTTGCTAACGTTGCTGCTCAGCGCATTCGGGAACCGCTCTTCCCCACCTCGGAAGTCGTCAAGGTCGACGAGAAGAGTGTATTGGTGGTGCACGTCTCCGAAAGTAGCTCCAAGCCGCACTTCGACTCCTCCGGTGCTATTTGGGTCAAGACGATGGGCGACAAGCGTCGGGTCACCTCCCGTGAGGAGCTGCGGCGGATATTTCAGGACGCCCACGTCTTCTCCGCGGATGAACAGGTGATTCCGCGCAGTTCCCTGGCCGACTTCAACGTTGAGGCTTTTGATGAGTTTTACGAGCGTCAATACGGGCGCAGGCAAGAGACGGAATCCGACTCGCTCGGTCGGTTGCTTGAGAACCTCAACCTTGCTCGCGACGGGCACCTCACGTTGGCGGGCTTGCTCTTCTTTGGAGTGGACCCACAGCGCCTCCGCCCGGAATTCGCAACCAAAGCGGTGGCATTCTACGGTACGGACCCCGCCGACACCCGCTACCGGGACAGCGAAGACCTGCATGGAACTCTGCCACAGCAACTCGCCCTGGGACAGGCGTTTATCCGGCGCAATCTAGTAAAGCCGCAAGGGGACCAGTCGTTTAATACGGAGGGCCGCGTGCAGATACCAGATGAGGTGCTGGAGGAGCTGCTGGTGAATATGCTGGTGCACCGCAACTACTTCATCGCTGCTCCGCAAAAGCTGTTCATCTTTGCCGATCGGCTGGAGCTGATATCGCCGGGTACACTGCCCAATTCGCTAACGGTGGAGCAGGTCAAAGCGGGCAACTCAATACCGCGCAATCCGATACTCCACGGTCTGGCGTCAAAGATCATGCCGTACCGAGGCATCGGGACCGGCATCCGCCGGTCTCTGACGTTATATCCGCGCATCGAGCTCCACAACGATGTTGAAATAAACCGGTTTCGGGTCGTGATCGGTTTGGCGTGATGGTCGACGCTTTTCGGCCAGAGTGTGGATGAATGGGAAAGACGGACATGACGAGGGAGCTGGAAACGGGTCTGTGTGTCTGGAAGACTATAGAAATGCTCTCGACCACCAGAAAGATACGCAATGAAAAAATACGCCATAGCCTTTGACATCTGTTCATCGACCGTAATGGTTGAAGACCTTGCGGTGAATGGTCGTATGGAAGCGTTGTCCGGGTTAGTTGACGGTCTATATGCGTTTCTCAACGGGAAAGTTAAGCAGTATCCGCTGGAGGTCTACAAGTTCACTGGTGACGGATTCCTCTTATTGATGGATGGAACGGCATCGATCGAAGACGTCCTGAGATTTTGTGTCGCCCTTACGTATATTTCGCGCGAACTTCTTGTCTGGTTCAAAGAAGACTATCTGTCTATTGCTGAACTCCCGAGAGAAGGTATTACCATAGGGATCGCATACGGTGACGTCTATCACGTCATGTCGCCCAACAATCCTGGATCAGCCGAATATGTCGGTCGCCCCCTCAATCTGTCGACCCGACTACAAGGTAGTCTCAAGAACCCCAAGCACGCGAACAAGGTCCTTTTGGAGAAAAGGCTGTATCAACAAATCAAGAAAGATCTGTTCAGCCGGGCATGCCGTCGCACCAGCCGAGTTCTGCACAATATCAGCGGCGATGTTCCTATCGTCTGTTACGAGTTTAATCCGGTACCATTCGTAAATAGCGACTGGCGAACGTGGGAGTCCGACAGTGCGACGGGGAGAGAGCATTCGGATTTCCAAGCGTTCCTATCAACCCTTCGTCGTAACCTGGAGCAGGAAATCGACAATTGGATCGCGGAGCGTGACGAGTAAGGATTCCGCACGCCAGAAACACTCATTAAACCCAATACAGATCCGAAGAGAATTGGGCTCTTACGTTACTCGTTCGGTCTCGCAAACGAATGGTGGCGATTTGGAGACGCCAAGCTGATTACGGCGCTCACGGAGAATCCTGACTATGGACGAATGGGTCATGACCATTGTCTCGTCTTTCATTGGAGGTGGAGTAGTCACTACAATCTTCAATGTAATGTTGGGAAATCGTATTCAACGCAGAATCGATCACTCATTCGATATCTCGCGGGATCGTATCCAGAACGAACTTGGCAAAGACCTCGAGCGTTACAAAGGAAGGCTCCGACTCTATGAGGAGTTGTATCCGCGGCAAATAGAAGCGTTTACCGAAATATTCAACCTGCAGCAGGATTCGCTACCGAGCGGTCCACAGCCCGATATAGAATGGGAAGATGTCGTTGAGCACGCTGCCCACGATCTGAAAGATCACTCCGTCGCCATCTACGGAATCCTAAAACGATTTGGAGCAATTCTCCCGGTATCAGTCATAGAGCATTTGCAGACAGTACAAAGAAAGTGTGATGAGGGCTCATATCTTCTCGGCGAGAATCGTGGAGACGTTTCTTCAGACGTGAAGACCTATACCGATCATTATTTCCAGGAACTAGGGACGGCAATTAAGCTATTGCGGGAGAAACTCGAAGTCGAACTGATCACGTAGTTGGTCATCGCGTTTCCCGGAGTCTATTATCGACATCCGCCAAACACATATATTTGGCGATATTCCATAGGTATATCAGGGAGAAAACCATGCCGCGAACCCCAGGTGCCAAATCGAAAAGTCCTCGAGAAAAGAGAGCGGAAGCGGACCGGTTGAGCCGCGAGGCTGATTATCAGGAGAAAACCGGATACAAGAACAAACCCGGTGGGGGACGACCAAAGAAAGACGAAAAACGTCCTGATAATTGAAGAGGAATTCCGTGACGACCGTGAGACTAATTGACCATGCCTGACTATTCCAGCCCGAACACCTTCAAAAACAAGAAAGTCCTTGTCACTGGGGCCGACGGCTTCATCGGCAGCCACCTCACCGAAGCGCTTCTCGAAGCGGGGGCGGATGTCACCGCATTCGTGTACTACAACTCTTTCAACTCTTGGGGCTGGATCGATTCTGTCGACAAGGAAAAACGTGACGCCCTCCGCATCTTCTCCGGAGATATCCGTGATCCCAATGGAGTCCGAGAAGCTGTCAAAGGCCAGGATTATGTATTCCATCTGGCGGCGCTCATCGGTATTCCGTTCAGCTATCATTCACCCGACAGCTACGTAGACACAAACATAAAGGGTACGCTCAATGTGCTGCAGGCGTGTCGTGACGCCGGTACACAACGCGTTCTGGTAACGTCTACTTCGGAAGTCTACGGTACGGCGCAATACGTGCCGATCGACGAAGATCATCCGTTTCAGGGGCAGTCGCCGTACTCGGCTACCAAGATTGGCGCTGACAGACTTGCGGAGTCGTTCTATCGCAGTTTTAAACTACCGGTTTCGATCGTTCGTCCCTTCAATACCTACGGACCACGGCAGTCCGCAAGGGCGGTAATCCCGACGATTGTCACACAACTTCTTGCGGGAGTAACCGAAATTAAGCTTGGCAGTCTCACACCAACGCGAGATTTTAACTTCGTGAAGGATACAGTCGCAGGGTTCTTGGCTATTGCGGAGGCCGACGCGGCAATCGGGCAGGAGATCAATATCGCGACACAGGATGAAATTTCAATTGGGCGGCTCGCTCAGGAGATGATCGATCAGATAAACCCTTCGGCGCGAATTGTAACCGATGAGGCACGTCTTCGCCCCAAGGCCAGTGAGGTGGAACGTCTGCTTGGCGCAAACCAGAAGATCAATGAGCTCACCGGGTGGCAACCACGGTACAACTTGGCTGATGGCATTGCCGAAACGATAACCTGGTTTCGCGAGAGTCCGGCCGCCCGCGGTTACAAGCACGATGTCTACAATGTCTGAGACCTCGACAGTTGCAAATCGGCTCGTACGTATTATTAAGGACGAACTCTATCCCGGCCGGGAGGTCATCGGACTTCACGAACCGACTTTCACCGGGAATGAAAAAGCGTATGTTTTGGATGCCATCGACTCTACCTTTGTCTCTTCGGTCGGTAAGTATGTTGACCGGTTTGAAGAGATGGTGGCGGAGTACACGGGTGCGACCAAGGCGGTTGCCGCGATGAATGGCACGGCGGCTCTCCACGCGACGCTGCACCTTATGGGCGTTGGTCGCGACGACTTGGTGATCACGCAGCCGCTTACCTTTGTAGCAACGGCCAACGCAATAAAGTATTGCGGCGCCGATCCTGTCTTCGTCGATGTTGACGAGGAAACGCTGGGTTTGTCGCCGCAAGCAGTTCGTCAGTTTTTGGAAGACGACTGTGAGATAGACGACGGGCGCGGTGTGTTACATACCGCAAGCGGTCGTCGGGTCGCCGCCTGCGTACCGATGCATACCTTTGGGCTTCCCCTGCGGATCACAGAATTGGTCGAACTGTGTGACCAATGGAGTATTCCAGTCATTGAGGATGCCGCGGAGTCACTCGGATCGTTTGTCGGCAAGACACATACCGGACGGTTCGGTAAAATCGGTATATTGAGCTTCAACGGCAACAAGACGATCACTACCGGAGGTGGTGGGATGATCATTACCGACGACGATGCGCTCGGGCGTCGAACCAAGCACATCACCACCACGGCCAAGGTGCCCCACACTTGGGAATATGTCCACGATGAGCTTGGTTTCAATTATCGACTCCCAAACCTCAACGCCGCTCTCGGGTGCGCCCAAATGGAACAGCTGGACAATAAGATCGCTGCGAAGGCCAAAATAGCTCGGTCGTATCGCGAAGCGCTGGCCGATACCGATCCCGGCAGCGGCCTCTACCAAATGGTCGAGGCCCGGCCAGGAACCCGGCCGAATTACTGGCTGAATGCGATTCGGTGCCCGGACCGGAACGCTCGAGATGCAATGCTTACAGCATTCAACGAAGAACGTATTATGGCACGTCCCATTTGGGAGTTGATGTATCGTCTACCGGCTTTTTCCAGTGCCATCACGACGCCGTGTCCCATTGCCGAAAAGCTGGTTGACACGGTAGTGAACCTACCGAGCTGGCCTGTGGCAGTATCGGCGCGATAATGAAAACTCTCGTCGTCGTTGGTGCTGGCGGTCACGGACTGGTGTGCGCAGATCTCGCGGAGCGGGCCGCCATCTTCGATAGGATAGTCTTTTCCGATGCCGCCTTCGAACGAGGCACTCGTGCTGGGCGATGGATAGTAGAGTTCCACGACGAAGACCTGCGGTCGCTGAGTCCCAACACTTACGAGTTTGTGCTTGGGGTAGGGCAAGTCGGGACAGGACACAATCGTGAAACTATCTTCAATCGAATCGTCGAGTCCGGTCTTGCCCCTGCAACCTTGATTGCAACTAATGCATCGGTAGCCCAGAACAGTACGAACGGCATAGGAACCCTCATCGGGTTCATGAGTACGGTCAACATTGGATCCACCATCGGCACCAATGTGATCGTCAATACCCGCGGTGTCATCGAACACGACGCCGTAATAGGAGACCACGTCCACATATCAACCGGCGCGATTATTAATGGCGGCGTCACGGTAGGCCATCGGTGCCTCATTGGGAGTAGCGCAACAGTCCTGCAGGGAGTCTCGATTTGTGCCGACACGATCATAGGCGCCGGCGCAGTTGTCACCCGAGATATTTGCTCACCGGGAACCTATGTCGGCGTACCGGCCAGGAAGATTCATGACTAATCACCAACCCCAGCATGTCACAGTCATTGCTGAAGCCGGCGTCAACCATAACGGTTCGCTCGCGACAGCGAAGAGACTCGCTGATGCGGCTGCGGCGGCCGGAGCTGACTTCGTCAAGTTTCAGACCTTCGACCCGAAGGCCTTGGTCGTGGAGACGGCACGGACAGCCGACTACCAGCGCGCCGGTGGATACGAGAGCCAACTGGACATGCTCTCCAAGCTCACGCTTACCCCCGAAGAGCAGGCGGAGCTGAAGGAGTATTGTGAGTTCATTGGTATCGCGTTCTTGTCTACCGCGTTCGACCTCGGCTCGGTCAGCCTGCTGCAGGACCTGGGTCAGAAGACGTGGAAGATCCCATCGGGCGAGATCACCAATATCCCGTTGATCGAAAAAATCGGCTCCATTGCGGATGACGTGATCCTCTCCACTGGCATGGCGACGTTGGGCGAAATTGAAGTGGCGTTGACGTGGCTTCAGGGCGCCGGATGTCCTCGCGACCGCGTAACGGTATTGCACTGCAACACTGAGTATCCTACGCCATACCACGACGTTCATCTACGAGCGATGCAGACGATCGGTCAGGCGTTTAATGTCCGTGTTGGCTACTCTGATCACACGATGGGTATTGAGGTTCCGGTTGCGGCTGTTGCTCTCGGCGCTACGGTAATCGAAAAACACTTCACCCTGGATCGCACTCGCCCGGGTCCTGATCAGAAGGCGTCCCTCGAACCAGAGGAGCTTACCGCGATGGTTGTTGCGATACGGAATATCGAACAGGCGTTAGGCCGCCCAGAGAAGCGGGTGTCTGATTCGGAACGAAAGAACATTTCCTCAGTGCGTAAAGGTATCTACGCGGCGCGCGCTATCAAACCGGGGGAAGTTCTTACGCCGGACAATATCAGTACCAAGCGCCCCGCTCACGATGTCGACGCCACCCAGTGGAATCGTGTAGTGGGTCGTAAAACGGTTCGCCAATACGAGCCCGACGAGGCGATTGAATGGTAAAGAAGATCGCTGTTGCTACAGGGACTCGTGCCGAGTTCGGTCTTCTGCAACCATTGCTTGAGAAGATCGTGGCGGACCCGGAAACTGAGTTACAGCTCATTGTGACGGGAATGCATTTGTCACCAGAGTTCGGAATGACTGTTAACGAAATCCGGGACGCAGGGTACGAGATTGCAGACGAGATCGAGATTCTTCTCAGTTCAGATACCGGAGTGGGCACTGCCAAGTCGGTCGGGCTTGCAACGATAGGTTTTGCGGATACGCTCCGCAGACTGACGCCCGATTGGCTCGTCGTCCTCGGAGATCGCTTCGAGATCCTCGCGGCTGCGACGGCCGCAATGCTTGTCGGTGTTCCGATTGCTCACATACACGGCGGCGAGCGGACGGAAGGGCTTATTGATGAGCCAATTCGCCATAGCGTGACAAAGATGGCGATGCTACATTTCGTATCAACCCCGGAGTATCGCAAGCGCGTAATCCAGCTGGGCGAAGACCCGGAGCGAGTTTTTCACGTTGGTGCTATCGGGCTTGATCGGGTCAGACAAGATTACTTTCTCTCAAAGAGACAGGTTGCTTATCAACTCGGAATCGATTCCCAAAAACCTTGGTGTACCGTCACGTATCACCCGGTGACACTTGATCCGGCATCGGTCGAGACTTCCGTCAATGCGCTGATCGGTGCGATGAGAGCTCGGCAGGATCTTTACTTCATCATCACCAAGGCCAACGCCGACGAAAACGGACGGAAGGTCAATAGCATGCTCGCTGAATATGTCGATACCGCAGTGAATGCATCCCTCTTCGACTCCCTAGGTTCCAAGCGGTACTTGAGCTGCGTTAAGGCCTCCGAACTAGTTCTCGGGAACTCTTCCAGCGCGTTGATCGAAGCACCGCATCTTGGGACACCGACTGTGGACATTGGTATCCGCCAGCAAGGCCGTGCACGCGGGAAATCGGTCGTTAATTGTGACGAGACCCAAGCTGATATAGAAGCCGCAATCAGCACGGCGCTTCGTATCTCAGATGTAAAAGCGTTCGAGAGCAGCCCGTACTATAATGGCGGTGCTGCCGAGCCGATTGTCGCGACTTTGAAAAATCAACGGTCACGGCGTATCAAGTCCTTTTTCGACGTGGAGTTCAACGTATGAAGCAGTCCTACAGGGTGGCCTTTGTCGGCACGGTGCAAGCATCGGAGGTCGCGCTCAATTCGATTATTGGACTTGAAAGTACTGAAGTCGTTGCCGTGATTACCAAGAAGGGCAGTACGTTCAATGCCGACCATCGGGATCTCAGTGGCATAGCTTCCAGTCACGGCATTCCTTGGAAATACGTAAGAGACATCAACATGCCCCACATACATGAGTGGCTCCATGAGCGCGATCCGGACGTGCTATTTGTCTCCGGTTGGTCCCAGTTGTTGACCGCGCAGACTCTTCGCCTTGCCCCTTTAGGCGCGATTGGTTTTCATCCTGCGCTCTTGCCCCACAACCGAGGCAGGCACCCTCTGATTTGGGCTCTTGTTCTTGGGCTGGACAGAACAGGATCAACATTTTTTGCAATGGACGAACAGGCTGACCGGGGCGGGATACTGTCGCAACAGTCTGTTGGAATTGATCCGTGTGAAACGGCAGCTTCTCTGTACGAGAAGATACAGGAAGCAATGTCGCAACAGATTCCTGACTTTCTGCCGAGGTATCTCAGTGGTGAATTGAAGCCATCCCTGCAGGGGGAAACGGGAAACTCATGGCGGAAGCGCAGTCGAGAAGACGGTCTCATCGACTTTCGGATGTCATCGTCAGCGATAGAACGATTGATCCGAGCGTTGTCTCAGCCATATCCCGGTGCTGAAATCCAACTGAGAGATGAGAGATTCATCGTCTGGGAGGCGTATCCAGCGCCGTCAGACTACGGCGAGAACCACGAGCCAGGCAAAGTGCTCCATGTCGATTCCGAAACGCACGAAATCACGGTGAAATCTGGTGACGGCGCGGTCGTTCTCCATGACCATACCATGGAGAGCTTACCTCAAGTGGGGGCGTACATTCTATGAGTCGAATGTGCGTCGTCGCTCCGCACCCAGACGACGAGCTCCTCGGCGCCGGCGGCACGATTCTTTCGGCTGTTCAGAATGGTAGTTCGGCCTATTGGCTAATCGCTACTGGGATTTCAGAGAAAAACGGGTTTTCGTCGGAACGCGTCGCCCAGCGCGAGAAAGAGATCGCATCTGTGTCGGAAACAGTGCCATTTACCGAGACTCGCCGACTCGATTTTCCTACAACCACCTTGGACTCGGTGGCGGGTAATACGCTGATCGACGGTATCAAACAAGCGTTGGAGAGTTGGCGACCCGACATCGTTATCATTCCATGGAAGGACGACGCCCATACTGACCATTTGGCCGTTTACAACGCCGCGATGGCAGCGACCAAGATGTTTCGCGCCCCGTATGTGAACACGGTTTTAGCTATGGAAATCCTCTCGGAAACCAATTTTCCGCGCTCACCTGGGTTTGCGCCAAACTGGTACGTCGACATTAGTGACCATCTGGAGCGAAAGATCGAACTTTTGCGAACCTTTGAATCTGAGTTTGCTCCGCATCCCTTCCCGCGCAGTGAGGATGCGGTCCGTGCGCTTGCAACGCTTCGCGGAAGTGAATCGGGATACCGAGCTGCGGAGGCGTTTCACCTGATCAGGCACCGTAATGGATAAACGACAAGATCTGACGATCCAGCTTTCAGCTACAATCCGTGAGGCAATGCAACGCCTGGACCAGACCGCGGGGAAGTGTTTGTTCGTGGTGAATGAACACAACTTGCTGATCGGTTCCATAACCGACGGTGATGTTCGGCGGGCGATCTTGAGCGGGCGTGGGCTTGATGAGACGATCGAAGGATCGTTCAACGAGAAGCCGATCGCAGTAATCAGTGGTCCGGACGACGCTGATCCCGAGAGTTCCAATTCCGACGCCATACGCCTGATGCGCGAACACCGTGTGGAAGTGATACCCGTAGTAGACGACTCCAGACGGATTCTTCGGTACGTGACCTGGACCGACCTGTTTGGCGACGGACGTGACTCGGAACGATCTCCTCTCACTGTCCCGGTGATCATCATGGCCGGCGGTTTTGGTACGCGTCTCGAACCGTTTACGAAAGTTCTCCCAAAGCCGCTGATTCCTGTCCATGACAAGCCCATTATCGAGCACATTATCGATCGTTTTGTCGAAGTCGGCGCCAATGATTTCTGGCTCACCGTCAACTACAAGAGTCGGATCATGAAGGCGTACTTTGAAGATCGCGATCCCGACTATACGGTGAGCTTCGTCGACGAGCCTGAGCCAATGGGCACCGCTGGTGGTCTCCAGTTTATGCGTGGGAAGGTTGACGCGCCGTTCTTTGTCACCAACTGCGATATAATCATCAATGCCGACTACCGCCGTGTCATGGATTTTCACGTCGAACAGGGACATGTGGTCACTTTGGTAGGTTCTGCCGTTCATTACCAGATTCCGTATGGAACGTGTGTGCTGAATGAAGCGGGATCGCTGGCTCGAATCGATGAAAAACCGCAGTACGACTTCCTCGTGAATACTGGCATGTACATCGTCAGTCCGGAAGCACTTGACCTCATTCCGACCACCGGCGTCTACCACATGACCCACCTTATGGAGGCCGCTGTCTCCGCCGGGCGCACGGTGGGGGTGTTTCCCGTGAGCGAAGACGCCTGGATCGACGTCGGACAGTGGAAAGAGTATCAGCGGGCGGCGGATAGGCTGGAGCTGTAATCCGTGCG
Organism: Spirochaeta sp.; assembly: GCA_027859055.1. Taxonomy (GTDB): domain Bacteria; phylum Spirochaetota; class Spirochaetia; order DSM-27196; family Alkalispirochaetaceae; genus Alkalispirochaeta. The sequence goes on along the minus strand of JAQIBO010000530.1, from coordinate 3,341 downwards.
AATCGCTGTAGTTGGGCTTGGAAGTATCGGCCGAAGTCACGTTCGAGTTCTTCGCCAGTACGATCCAGACACGGAGATTATCGCAGTCCGGTCCGGCCGAGGCGGTCCCGTCCCTGAAGACGACATAGTAAATTTGCACGTAAAGAGTGTTGCAGAAGCCCTGAAATGGGGGCCCGCAGGCGGAATTATCGCGAGCCCAGCGCCGTATCACATTGACCAGTCTTTGGAGTTTCTACGCGCCGGTGTGCCGGTGCTCATTGAAAAGCCTTTAGCTGCCGATTACGAAGATGCGAAACGCTTGATGCACGAGGAAGCGATTGATCCCGTAGCTCTATCGAGAAGCGCTGTTGGATATGTCTTGCGCCACCAACCGGCGTTCGATTTCGTGCAGGAGACCGTTGAGCGCGGTAGGCTTGGGACGCTTCGAACTGCGCGAGCGGAGTCGCGTAGTTATCTTCCCGCTTGGCGGCCGGGACAGGATTACAAGCAATCGGTGTCCGCCCGACAGGATCTCGGCGGCGGTGTCTTTCGAGAATTAAGTCATGAAATCAACTACGTTCTCGAGCTGTTTGGTAGATGTCATGCCGTTACTGCGTGGCGGAATCAGGGCTCTGAGATCGACATCAGCGTAGAAGAGCACGTAGAAATGATGGTGCAACATGTGGGCGACGCTGTCACAACGATCAGTCTCGACTTTGCAACCAAGGCGCCCCTACGAAGAAAACTGTGTGCAACGTTTTCGAAAGGCGCTCTGACGTGGAACCTGGTAACCAACGTTGTAGGGGTAGAGGTTGACGGCGAAGAGCCTGTTCACCGGGAGTTTCCGTCAGAACGGGACGACATGTTCTTAGCACAGCTCGAAAATTTCGTAGATGCCCTTTCCGGCCAGAGCCCGCCAAAATGTACCGTCGAGGATGGTCTGAAAACTATGGCGGTCATTGACGCCGCTGAACGATCCTGCGTATCGCGTGCCTGGGAGACAGTCTGATGCGGATCATTGCCTTCGTGTTTGCTCGGGGTGGTTCAAAAGGACTACCTGGAAAGAACGTCAAATCCCTCGCAGGGAAGCCTTTGCTTGGTTGGTCGATCGAAGTTGCACGGAAGGTGGAGTCGATCGAGTAGGTTTTCGTATCGACAGATGATCCGGAGATAGCAAGAGTTGCAGGAGATTTTGAAGCGATCGTAATAGAACGTCCTTCCGAGCTCGCCGCCGATGACGCGCCTGAGTGGTTATCTTGGCAGCATGCGATTGAATGGGTCCAAGAGCGACACGGAGTATTCGACGTCTTCGTCAGTCTCCCTGCCACTGCACCATTGCGGACAGTGAGCGATGTGGACCGTGCAATTGCCGCGTGGGATAAGGATACCGACATCGTCTTAACCATGAGCGAGAGCGCGAGAAGTCCGTGGTTCAACATGGTTATGAGAGACGATGACGGCTATTTGCGAACCGTACTGAACACAGAAGGAAAGGTATCTCGCCGTCAGAATGCGCCGTGGACCTACGATCTCACGACAGTCGCATATGTAGCGCGGCCTCAATTCGTGCTTTCGTCAACCTCGATATGGGATGGCCGCGTACGTGGCATTGAAGTCAGCAAAAGGAGCGCCGTTGATATCGATACGATCCAAGATTTTAAGTATGCGGAGTTTCTGTTACTTGATGCTGTACAAGAGTGAGGCCGAAACATGGACTTGACTGGAAAATCGATCCTTGTTGCTGGTGGCTCCGGGCGTATCGGCGTCGCCATTTCTAAAGCAATTCTCGTGCGCGGCGGTAACGTTACAATCGGGGACATAAACCAAACGGTCGAAGTCGAATCGACTATCCAAGAGCATATGGACAGGGCCGTTTACTTTCAAGGAGACCTTACCCGACCGGAAATAACCGACGCGGCGATCAAGACAACTCTTGAACAGTTTGGTACGTTCGACGGAGCGATTCAAAGTGCTTATCCGCGGTCTGCTGGCTGGGGTACCAAGTTTGAGGATCTGACACCAGAGTTCTTGGCCGAAGACCTGCAAAAACAGCTCGGTGGGACGATCCTTTTCTCCCAACGCGTAACTGCTGCTTTGAAACGAAATGGTGGCGGGTCATTAGTGCTCATTTCGTCCATCCAAGGGTTGAGCGCTCCAAAATTTCGACATTACGCAGGTACAACAATGACATCACCCATCGAGTATTCCGCGATTAAGGCTGGTGTGAATGCAGTCGTCAGATACCTTGCGAAATATCTGTATGGACAGAACATTAGAGTCAATTCGGTGAGTCCGGGAGGAATCCTAAACGGGCAACCAGAAGACTTTGTATCAAGATATCGAGAAGAATGCATCAATAAAGGCATGCTAGACGCGCCCGATATCGCTGGCGCCGTCTGCTTTCTGCTCTCGGACGACTCCGTTTTCATTAATGGACAGAACACAGTTGTGGATGATGGCTGGTCCATCTAAACAGTTTTCTGAATAATTTCAGTGGGTACCTCTCAAAACCGTAGCCGGGAGCGCGCTGGACGTGATTTGAAGGAAGTTTCAGCGATTGAGGCTGATTTCGACCGTTCGGTTTCCGCACAGCGTCCATGTGCCTTGCCAATACTGAGCAAGGCCCCGGCATCTTTTGCCGGTAGTGTTGCTCTTCCGGGCTCTTCCAGCGCTATCCAGCTGTGAATCCCGGCTGTTGTATCAAGAATTCCAGCCTTCTGAGGTTGTAGGCAAGATTGTTCAGCCGAATCGTGAATTCCGGCCTTGGTTTTTGTCTCGTCCTGATCTTCGCCAGGTACATCTCGGTATGTTGGTCGCCAAAGACGTGTTCGAAGCAGCTCCGTATCTTGGCCCATTGTTTGTTTTCGGCCTTCGGTTCTGTGCTGGCCGCCTTGTTTCGTTTGCCCTTGTGCATGATCCGGGGAATTGCCTTTACCGCTATCACCTCGGCGTTCGGTCCCACACCGGGATAGCCTTTGTCGGCGTATACTTCGCAGTCAGCAGCATCATTCGAGACAAGCACCGGCAGCATCTTCCGATCATGGACAGAAGCATCCGTCACCGCGTCGGCGACAATCACCTTTGTACCTGCATATACTTTGATGTGGTTCTTGTATCCGAAGTACCACCGCTTCCGTTTCATCGTGGACCGAGCATCGCCGTCGATCTGCCGTTCCCGATTCACGTTTTTTTCCGTGGTGTCTTCATTCGGCTCGACGTCGCGAGACTTCTTCCTGGGCCTATTCGCTGATTCTAGGATGCTCGCATCGATGATCTTGCCTCGACTTGTTTTTACGCCAATGCGCTTGAGCTCACCATCAAACGCTTTCCACAGCGAGTCCGTGACGCGTCCGGCGATCAAC
>JAQIBO010000525.1 GCA_027859055.1 Spirochaeta sp. | reverse complement strand
GACTCGGGGTCGCGTTTTTCCAGGTCTTCGATGTTCTCCGGAATATAGACCCGCTGCAGAGCAGAGCGTTTTTTAAAGATGTCGTTTACGTACTGTTCCCCGGGGGACTTTTTCACCATCGAGGTCTGGAGGATGCGGAACACCGCGTTCTTCAGAAAGAGGTACGCGTTGACTGAGGCGGTCGGCGTTGGCGTTGTCACGATTACACCAACGCCGGAGATCAGGTAGAAATCCAATATGTTCTGACTGGTGCCGGCACCCAAATCCAGGATCAGATAGTCCGTATCGTCGAGCCGGGATAAGCGCCGGATCAGGCTGCGCTTCTGGGAGCTGTTAATGTTTGCCAATCCGGGGATCTCCGCGTCTCCCGGTATAAACCGCAAGTTGCGAACGTCGGTGTCTTGAATGATGGTTTCAAATTTCTGCTTTTTGTCACCGAGGAAGGAGCCCAGCGACGGCGTGGAGCCGCGGAGACCGAGAATGAGGTGAAGATTGGAGCCACCGAGATCCAGGTCGACAAGAACAACCCGTTGCCCCGATTGGGCAAGGGCAATCGCGAGATTTGCCGCGACCAGAGATTTCCCGACTCCGCCCTTTCCGCTGGCAACCGGAAGGATATGCATTACGGCTCCTTTCCGGGAAATAATACCAGAAAAAGAAGAATAATTGCATCGGCAAAGAGTACAACTGAAACAACGCCGCGAAACGCCGTCACCGCTGCGAATCCGGCGGTTCCGGAAAGCATGGTCATAAACAGCAACCCGGCGCCTGCGATTTCCAGGAGTTTGGTGATCCGTAACGGGGCCAGTAACACCGGCGAACGCGTCAGCAGGAGCTGCACGGCGAGAACGGCACTCACCAGAGTGCCTGCCGAGAGGGCCAGGAGGCCGTTCCGCGCGACCGGATCCTCGACTATACCTTCCCAGGTGACAAGGTACAGACCAAGAACGAGAAAACGCACGACCTGATACATCCCAACGGCGGCGAGGGCTGGTTTCTGAAGCTTCACAGTGAGTGTGAGTCTACGGACGGGCCGTGTGGGACGTCAAGCGTGCAGCCGCGAACTCCCGCCGCACTGCTTGCTGTCTCTCTACGCGCATGAGTACAATACGTACAGGAGGTCTCAATGGACCAGGATGTTCAGAAACGGCGCCCGGTAGTGTGGATCGGTGTGTCCGCGGCGCTCTTTGCGGTGTTGATCGCCGTTGCAGCGGTACCCGGCGCGCTTGCCCAGGGATCGCAGGGAGGGTCCGAGCAGGCGCTCGGTCTCTTCGAACAGGTATACCGATTTATCGAACGAAATTACGTAGACGAAGTGGATCCGGATGTACTGATCGAGGGAGCCCTGGAGGGTATGTTTGAAGCTCTCGACGACCCCCATTCGGCGTATCTCGACACGGAAGAGATGCGCGGGTTGACCGATACGACCAGCGGAGAGTTTGGCGGCGTGGGAATGTTCATTTCCAAGCCGATTGAGGGTTCCGTTGACCAGCGGTACATCGAAGTCGTTTCACCGATAGAGGATACCCCGGCCTATCGCGCCGGATTGCGCGCCGGCGACCGGATCAAGGCGGTGGAAGGGCAATCGACAGCGGACCTTTCCGTTGACGGCGTGGTTGATCTCCTGCGCGGTGAGCCCGGCTCGGAGGTGAAAATTACAATTCTCCGCGGTGCCGATATGGAATTCCCCGTGTCGCTGGAACGGGCGATTATCGAAGTGCCGACGGTGAAATGGGATATGATAGACGATGACATCGGGTTTTTGCGGGTGATTCAATTCACGCCGTATACCGACGATCGCGTCAAGGAAGCGATTGAGGATTTCAAGGCCAACAACTACCGCGCCATGATTATCGATCTGCGCTCCAACCCGGGCGGCCTTCTTGACGGTGTCGTCGACGTGGCGGACCTGTTTTTTGACGGCGGGCTGATCGTGGAGACCCGCGGCCGCGTTGCCGGGGAAAACCAGCGGTTCACCGCCCGGCGCGGGCAGATCGTGGATGACCGCAAAGAGATCGTCGTGCTGATTGACGGCGGATCCGCGTCTGCGGCGGAGATCCTCGCCGCGGCGATAAAAGACCGGGACCGCGGCACGCTGATCGGGTCGACCACCTACGGAAAGGGGTCTGTCCAGCAGGTGCGTTCAGTGGGAGCCGGCGGGTTCCGGCTGACGATGTCACGCTATTACACCCCGTCGGGCACCAATATCGACGAAATTGGTGTGGAGCCGGACATCGTGGTTGAAGAGCCCGAGCTGAGCGAAGAACAGGAGGACTCGTATGCGCGGCTGCGGGAAGAGCAGCAGATCGCGACGTTTGTGGAGGAGCAGGACGGCGAACCAACCGATTCGGAAATCGACGCCTTCATCAGCGAGCTTCGCACCGAGGGAATCTCGTTGTCAGACCGGTGGCTGCGGCGGCTGATTCGGATTGAGGCGAACCGCGTGATGAACCGGACTGAGGTCTACGATCTGGAGTACGACCTTGTGCTGCAGCGCGCGGTGGAGTATCTGGAAGAGTAGATTCCGGGCGGACCGCGCAACTACGAGGTTGCGCGGCCCTTGTCCAGTACATTGCGAGAGACTACACTTCCCGCTTTGTACGATAGAGGGTATCGATGAGCTGTACGCAGAAACGTGTGTTCGGAATTGATCTCGTGGACGAGGATGGTGCCGATCTGTCGGCGACCTGGGCGGACGCGCGCGAGAAACCCGGGGTTCTTGTATTTGTCGGCCGAAAATTGCTTCGGAGCATCATCTTTCGTCGTTCGTTGCGGCGCTACTTCTCCGACGCGGCCCACCGGGTTGTACCGGTGGAAAACTCGGTGTCGCGTAATATTCGCCTGGCGACGGGATGTCAGGTCGGACCGTTTCGGGAGTTTCAGTCCCTGGTCCGGCTACTGGCCCGCAGCGAAGAATCCGGCGCTTCGGTATACCTCCTCGGACGGACTGCCGGGGGACTGCAACAGATAGAGCAGAACGTCAGAGCGACATTTCCCGGGGTTCGCGTCGTTGGACGGGCGGTTTTTCATCCCGCATCAATCGACTCGGTCACGACGGCGATCAAAAAGGCGGCGCCGCGCCTCGTCCTGTCCGAAGTCACGACAAAGCCGTTTTTCCGGTGGGTTTTGACCTCGGCTGACCGGATTGGCCCGGTTCTCACCGTCATCTCGCCGCGCGGCCTCGGGCGCATGGCCGGGCGGTTACAACCGTTCCCGATCGGCGAGGTGCTGTTTTTTCCGGGGCGTCTCTTGGTACCGGTCGCACTTGTCATTCATCGGCTTCGCGCGTGGCGACGGTCGAAAAAATCTCCATCGTGAGATACTCGTGAACGCGGTGCAGCCCCGCAGCGTGCCTGCGGACGAACAGGGCGGCAAAGAGGTGACGCCCCGGCGGCAGGTACAGAAGTAATCCCACGATATCGGTGATAAACCCGGGAACAACCAGAAGGACTCCCGCAATGACTGCGCCGGCGAGACGCGCATACCGAAGCGGCCGATACGTTCCGGTACCCGCGTCGAGTCGTATCGTCCGAATCAGTCCGTTGACCGTACTTCCCACGATGACAACAGCCACAAGCGTTACCGCACCCTCCAGCGCGAGTGCAAGATACGCCCCGGAGAGCCGGGCGAGCCGTATAAGCACAAAGCCATCGGCGAGCACAAGCGTGCTCAACCCCGTCAACAGTGAGAAAGAGCGGATGAGCTGGCTTCGGTGCGTAAACGCGAAGAGCCATTCAGGACTCACAGGACCTCCATATCACGAAGCATGGGGCGATCCGGCCGTTTGCGCAAGCTCCGCGTATCTGTTTCGGCGCTTAAAAATTTGACATATATTGATCTATGTGTATTATTGAGTGCATATAAACCGAACGTAAAAAAGGATCTGTCGTGTTCGTGATCGTATCGAACCGGACCGATCTCGTGGAACGGTTCGAACTCGCCTTTCAGTCTGGCGTGGAGATCGCCCGGGAATCGATTCGGCAGTTTCAATGGCGACTGCAGTGCCAGGACGTTGACGGCCTCACCGTGGTGGTGTTTGACGTCCGTACGTCAATTCCGGAAATGGGAAATCTTATCGATGCCCTGGCGTGTCGCCGCCGCCGCGGATCACTGTTTGCGGTGGTGCCCGCCGGTTCGGTTGAGTTGGCCGGCGAGCTTGCGCACCGCGGCGTGGACAGTTGTCTTCCCGCAAATGTTGACGCCCGGACAATTCGGGAACTCCTGTTGAAGCGCCTGACACAATACCGGGCGTTTCATTCCACCTTGAAAGACGTACCGGAACTCCGTGAACTTCTGATCGGCGAAAGCCCGGTTATGCACACCCTGAGAGATCGGATTCGTCGTGTCGCCGACACCGACGAACCGGTCCTGATCACCGGTGAAACCGGCTCCGGAAAGGACCTGGTTGCTCAGGCGGTCCACCGGATGTCCCCGCGGCATGCCGGTCCCTTTGCCCCGGTCAATATCACCGCGATAAGTGAATCGCTTTTTGAGGCGGAGCTGTACGGAACCCGCAAAGGTGCGTTTACCGACGCGACGGATTCACCGGGCATTATCGGGGCGGGGCACCGGGGAAGCGTCTTTCTCGACGAGATCGGCGACCTTTCGCTGCCGCTCCAGGCGAAGCTCCTGCGAACGATCGAAACCGGTGCGGTGCGCCGCGTGGGAGATGCGCGGCTTACCCATTTTTCCGTGCGGATCATATCCGCAACCAATCGGAACCTGCGTGCCCGGGTGACGGAGAACCGGTTTCGCAGCGACCTCTGGTACCGCTTGTCGGGGCTGCATATCGCGGTTCCTCCGTTGCGTGACCATCCCGAAGATATCGAAGAGCTGGCATACCATGTTCTTTCCCACTGGGGTCGTGAGGACGTGAGGCTTTCCCGACGGGTGATTTCGTGGCTTCACCGGTACGGGTGGCCCGGCAACGTGCGCGAGCTGGGTGCCGTCGTTCGGCGGGCGGTCCTGAACAGTGACGGCGGAACGGTAGAACCGCACCACCTTGAGATCGATCAGTATCCGGAGGCTACCGCAACGCGCGGATATCGTAGGCGTGGAGGACCGGAACAGGGCGACCTTCCGGGTCTTCTGCCAGACTGACCAGGCGCCCTGCAACCAGTACGCGATCCGATCGGAGGATCAGTTCCGGATCGGGATCCCGTGGCGCCCGTTCAGCGAGCAGCCCGGCGAATGCGGGATCATCGAGCACGACATACACCCGGAACATCTGGACCGACTCCACGCCGTCCCACCTGCCGGAGACGAGTTCCAGTTCGATGTAGAAGTCCTCAGGCTCTTCAGAGTAGACGGTGATGTTCGCGGCGGTGCCGTCAAGAATCAGGACCCGTCCGGCGATCGCTTCAAGCTGCGCCATATCGTCCGTTGCCATGTTGAGTTCATACAGTGACGTTCCAACGTCGATTGCCCGGCGAAACGCCTCCGGCGAATCGAAGGGGCCCGAGTCTTCCGCCGCGGGAGCATCCTGGGCAGCGAGAAAACCTCCAAAGACGGTCGCGACGAACAGGAGCAAGATCGTTCGTTTCATATCAAGCAGTATAGGTTGCTCATCTTTGGAATACAACTGTATTCTGCCCCTATGGGTCTTCTATCGCGGGCAGATATTCACAGCACCCGCCTTGCGGGTCAGCGCGCCCTTGTGATCGGTGGGAGTGGTGGCATCGGACGGGCTGTCACCTACATGCTCGCCGCGCAGGGCGCCGATGTCATATGCCACGGCGGCCACGACAAAACCAGGCTCAAGCGGGTTGTCGGCTATATTCGCGACCACGGCGGGAGTGCACGCGGGCTGTTCGTGCCACTTCGTGCCGCCGCGGACATCGTTCCGGTCCTCGACGGAATCGGACGGGTTGATATCCTCGTTGTCGCCCTCGGCCCCGTGCGATACGGCCCCCTGGGCGCCGTCTCGCCGGAGGAGTGGAGCACGATCACCGAGCTCAATCTCATTCTCCCGGGACTGCTCGTGTCGCGATATCTGCCCCGGATGGTCGGGCGAAACTGGGGGCGGATTATCCTTTTCGGCGGTCCCCGGGCAGACCAGCAGCGCGGCTTTCGCGATATCCCCGCGTACGCGGCGGCGAAAGCCGGCGTTGTCAGTCTGTGTAAATCCGCCGCTGCCGCAACAGAGGGACGCAATGTTACGGTAAATTTAATCTCGCCGGGATATGTTGATACCGAGTATCTGACCGAGGCGGGGCGCACTGAGGCGCGGCGACGGTCGCCGCGGGGCACGCTGATTCAGCCGGAACGGATCGCACGGCTAATAAATGACATGATTATTGCCGAAGAACCGGATATGAACGGGTCGGTCGTTACGATCGACCAAGGGTTGGTGTAGGCGATGGCGGACGGTTTGACAATTTCCAGCCGGCATTCTACTATTACATTTCCAGGAAGTAAATGACGGGTATGAACAATAACGACATCGTTCCGGGCTTTGACGAAGAAAAAGATGAGAGTCTCAAGATACGCCTTCAAAAGATAGACAGTGCGGAAGGTTGTGTCGTTCTCTATCTGACCGGATACATCGATACGTATAACTCAAATTTTTTCCAAAAGCGGGTTAATCGTGCGATTGAAGCCGGCTTCAACCGTCTGATTTTCCACTGCGGCGGTTTGAACTACGTGTCCAGTACCGGCATCGGTTCTTTTACCGCATTCCTCAAAGCGGTAAAACCGAAGGGTGGCGACCTGGTTCTGCTTGAAATACAGCCGAAGGTGTATGAGGTCTTTCAGCTTCTCGGTTTTTCCCAGTTTTTTCACATCAAGGACTCCCTTGACGACGCGGTCGAGCATTTTACAAAGGGCGGACCGATGCAGCGCTCCTCGGAGGTCTTCCCGAAGATCTTCAAGTGCCCGATCTGTTCCACAAAACTCAAAGCGTCCAAACCGGGACGTTTTCGCTGTTCCAACTGCAAGACGATTCTTGCGATCGACGCCGGCGGGCAAGTCTTTCTCGGGTGATGGCTCAGTCCCGATCGAGAGGCACTGATGGGAATGTTTGACAGACTCCGCCGCTTGATACGCTCCAACGTAAACGACGCCGTTAAAAAAGCCGAAAACCCGGAAAAGATGCTCAACCAGCTTATTCTTGATATGAATAAGCAACTTACCGAAGCGAAACGCAACGTCGCCACGGCGATCACCGAAGAGAAACGCCTCCTCCGCCAGGTGGAAGAACAACGGAACAGTGCCGCCGAGTGGGAGCGTCGCGCGATGGTTGCGCTCCGCGCCGGGAAAGAGGATCTCGCCCGGGAGGCGTTGGAGCGCAAACAGCGGGAAGACCACTACGTCGAGCAATTAAGCTCTCAATATGACAAACAGCACGACGCGGTGGAGAAGCTCAAGTCTTCCCTGCGAGAGCTGCAGGACCGGATCGAAGAGGCGCAACGGAAAAAAAACCTCCTCGTGGCGCGGGCCAAGCGCGCGGAAGCGCAGAAAAAGATCCAGGAGATCATCACCGGCCTGGGTGACACGTCGGCGTTTGACGCCTTTGACGAAATGTCCCGCCGAGTGGAGCAGCTTGAAATCGAGACAGAGGCGCTGGAAGAGGTGGAAGGCAACTCCACCGACCGTTCGCTTGAGGACCAGATAGCCGCTTTGGAGCAGCCGGACAGCAACGGTATGCTTGATGACCTTCGAAACAAGATCGCCGCTGAGGATGCCGGTTCCGGGGCGGGGGAGACGGATCACATTGACCGCTCTCTCGAGGAACTGAAACGAAAGCTCGACTCGGAGCATTAAACGGTGCGGTCGATCGTTGTCGTTGATGACGGATCACCTTCGGTCGCCCGGGCGCGAACAAATCTTCTCATCCAGAATACCGCGCTTTTCGTTCCCGTCGGACGGGTCGCGGAGCACAGCTTTGCTCCCGTAACCGCGTTCATTACACCGGTAACAGACATCGCCACGGTTCCCCTCTCCTCGGCGGGCGTCCGTATCGCCTTTGGTGAAGCGGAGCAGATGGAGCGGGCGTTCCTGCTCGGTGTTGATGACTACCTCTGCGAACCGTGGACGGTACGGGAGTTGATCGTCCGGACGCACCGGGCCGGCTTTCAGAGTGACAAAACGCTGGGGCATGTCATCGAAATCGGTGGAAATACCGTGGTGCTGTCGGATGTTCAGGCAGCTATATGGTCTGTGCTGAATTCGCGGCCGGGTCGGGCGGTGAGTCGTCACGATCTGGCTTGCCTGGCCGGTGTAAACGCGGAGGGCTGCGGCGACGCATCGTATGAAGGCGAACAGATTTCCCGCGCCGTAGACATGCATATTCATCGAATTCGCCACGCCCTTGGGAACCACCGGAACAGAATTGAGACGGTGCGGGGTCACGGGTACCGCCTCAGCCCCGAGAAGATAAATAATTCCAATCTCAATGTGGATAAGTAGTGGAAATCTGTCGATCTTTTTATAAGGAAAGAGATTACATGAGCGGAGCAACCGGATGGACAACGGCGGACGGGATCCGTCCTTTTCTCGAGATGATCTTAATTGTCTTTCCTGAAAAGAGTTATATTGTGTCAAGGTGTTTGCGTTACGAATTTCGTGTCAATTTGATACGCAGGGTGTACAAAATCGTAGTTTCTCACGGCTCCTTCGATGTGGAAAAGTTGTGGAAAACTCGTGGTCAATATGCTAATCTGAGGCTCCCGTGAAACGCACGCTGTTGGTCCCGGTCGTATTGCTCCTCAATACCGCACTATTCGGCGTTCTGATCGGAATTCCCGTCGTTCTGGTGCGTTCCGGTGCCGAAGCGGTCTTGTATCACCTCGGGCCGATCATTCTTGCTGCAACGCTACTGGCGGTCTTGTTCACCATTGTACGGTCCGTTTTTCGCGCCATCGTACCACCGCTGTTTCTGTTTCTTATCGCGATCACTGTTGTTGCCGTCGGAGCTGGTGTCCTCGTGATCGACGAAACGGTGCTCAGCCGACGACTTGGCGATCCTGCGGTTCGGAACCCCGTGCCGACCGAAGCGATTCTCTACGGCCCCGACTATTCCGTACGAATCGGAGATGCCACCGGCGCTGCTTTAGAGGATGTCCTTCTGTTCCGCCGGCATTCGCTTCCGGTGATCGTGCCGATTGCCGAGGCGGTCTGGAACGAGCAGACGATGGAGATCGTTTCCCTGGGGCCGGAGGAGATACGGTTTTCCGCCGACGAGCTGAGTAGCGTTGGGTGGCGTCAGTTACCCCCCTCTATCGAAGCGATCGTGGATCACATCGTATCGCTCTATACCTTGTTGCAGAGCACCTACCGTGCGGGTCTGACAGATATCTTTCTGGCTTACGCGATTGGGATTCTGTTCGCGGTTATCGGTGTGTGGACTCCCGCGCGTCTGTTTCGATGGCCGTTGCTCAACCTGCTTGTTTCGATCATGTATCTGCGGTTGATTGTCGCGGTTCCCGCACTGGTCGTCCGGTTTTCTGTGGGCGACGTAGTGCCGGAGTTTTTTCCCACGTTTGTCGGAGCCAACCTGGTGCCGCTTATCTGGGGCACCCTTGGTGTTGTCCTGTTGGTTGTCGCCGCGTTTCTGCCATCACTCAAACGGTGGCGCCGGGAGATTACCGGTGGCGGAGGTTCCCAATGAACGTGACGGTACGGTTTATTGTCGTTGCGGTCATCATGGTGGTCGTCGCCTTTGCGTTCGCCGTATACCAGAGCGTGTTTACCCTCGCGTCCTCCGAGATTCTTTCGGAAATGCGCAACGCCTATCTCGTTCGCCTGTGGCTGACGGGGCTTGTGCCATGGATACCGCTGATTATCTCCACCGCGGCAATCGTGACCTTCTCTCTGGCGGTCAGTCCGTATGATCTCGGTGGGAGTGGTATGTTGATTCGCGCGATCAGGCCGATTCTCTGGATCATTGTGGGAGCCGGGATCGTGTTTGGCGTGTGGGTTGCGCTTCTTGAGCCACGGGTGCAGCACCAGATCCAGCGGATGGAATACCGCGGCGCTGTCACGGAGCGGGCGTGGAGTGACGCGCAACGCTCTCGGGACATGGGAGAGTACGCCGTCGCGGAACGGTACGTTCTGCTGTATCTGTCCGTGGTTGGTGCCGACGAGGACGCCGAAGCGTTTTTGGAAGAGGTGCGGACCGTACAGAACACCGCGGCGCGGAATTCCCGCATCGTCGCAGCCACTACCACCCCGCGGCGCAACGAGGTGTCCGGACTTGGCGTTGCGGAGCTTCTGGCCCAGGCCAGAGAGTTCTACGAGGCGGGCAACTATTTCAGCGCTCACTATTACGCGAGCCGGGCGGTTGAAATGACCGATGGGCGGTCGGACGCGCGTCAAGTGCAGGCGCGGGCGCTGAACGCGATGGAAAGTGAGTCGTACGCGATTGAAGATGAACAGACGCGCAGTCTGTACCAACAGAAAGTTGAGGCATTTCAGCTGTTTCAACTCGGGGCGTCGGCACGGAACGAAGCGGTGACGGAAAACGCCGAGGCGCTCATCCGCGCCTATTTCAAATTTCAGGAACTCCTGCAGCGGGCGCCGGGCGATCCGGATATTCAACGTTACGCACGCCTTTCCGCCGAAGAGGTGGAGAAGATCTCCTTCTT
>JAQIBO010000458.1 GCA_027859055.1 Spirochaeta sp. | reverse complement strand
TATCGGCAAAAGCTACGCTTTCGCCTATCGCGCGTTCCGTTCAGATGCGATTGTCACACTTAGTCGGCGAACGCGGAGCGTTCGCCTTACTGTCGTCGAATGCAGGGGCGCTCTCGGTGTTTCTGACGAAACACCTGTCGCGCGTTCCGTTCAGATGCGATTGTCACACTTAGTCGGCGAACGCGGAGCGTTCGCCTTACCCCGGACGCGATTCGAACGCGTGACCTGCTGCTTAGGAGGCAGCCGCTCTATCCAGCTGAGCTACCGGGGCGGGTGATGTCGGCGTGCCGCACATCGGGGGAAACTGTATGCGATCGGGAATTCGGGGTCAATCCCCAAGGAGTTGACGGGGTGGCCGGTTTGCGGTAGATCGGTGGCTATGAATATGAGAACCCGAGTGGTGGCCGGTGTGTTGGGTGGCGCGATAGCGAGTATCGCGCTGATCGTCTTTGGTGGCTGCGCGTCCCTGAGCGGCGGAGTTGTCACCGCGTCCCCCGAAACGTACGAACCGCCGCATCTGTCTGCCGGTGCGGACCAGGTAGTGATGGTCCCGGCGATTCCCGAGCTGGGCTTCCACACGGAGTACTTCCTGTTTGTTCCGGCGGGTGTGCCGCGGGGACAGGAAACGCGGTTACTGGTCCAGCCAAACAACACCGGACGGGTGAGCGACTCCCATGCGGTGCATCGCGACCGGGCGGAGCGCGACGCGGAACAGGGGATCGGCCACTATCTGGCGCGGGAGCTGACGGTACCGCTTCTGGTTCCCGCGTTTGACCGGCCGGAGTCGATCGGGATGACGTATACCCACGCCCTGGACCGGGATACCTTGGAGATCACCGGCGGGCGCTACGGGCGGATCGATTTGCAATTGATCGCGATGATAGATCACGCAACGACGCTGCTTTTTGCTGCGGACGTCCCGATTGAAGAGGGAGTCTGGATGGTTGGTTTTTCCGCGTCTGCAAACTTTGCCAACCGGTTTGCCGCGCTGCACCCGCAGGAGGTACGCGCGGTAGCGACCGGCGGGGTGAACGGGATGCCGATTGTACCGGCGGAGGTGTGGAACGGGCGCATCGTTCCGTATCACGTTGGTGTCGGCGATATTGCGGAGCTGATTGGCCGGCGCTTTGACGGGTGTGCCTACCGGAGTGTGTCGCAGTTTATCTTCATGGGCGAGAGTGACGACAACGACACGTTGCCATACGGTGACGCCTACTCGGAGGAGGAACGCCGGATTACCCGGGAGCTGCTTGGCGATTCGATGGCGGAGCGGTGGGCGCGCTCCCGGGAGATCTACGCCGAGCTTGATGTGCCGGCGCAGTTTGTGACGTATCGCGGCGTAGGGCACGAGATGAACGAGGCGATCCGTACAGACATCGTGAGGTTTCTCCGCGCGAATGACGAGCGGGGGTTTGCGCCGATTGAACCGTCCGGGGCGACTGCGGAGGGGCTGGCGGAACGGTGAGGCGGCTGCAGGGCGAGGATGACCGCCGACTCGGCCCCCGGCGGTCCGGTGAGGGCGCCGGGGTGGGTGCGGGCGACGCAGAAGTGACAGGTTCGGTCTTTATGCTCGAATTCTGTGGAACGGGGTGTTACATTAGAGAAGTTGTCGTAACACGACGAGGAGGTGGAAGATGAACAACAAGACGGTTTTTCTGCTGTTGGTGGTGGCGGCGGTGCTGGTTGCGCCGGTAGCTGCACAGGATGATTTTTCTCTGGATACGTTTGAGGACAGTTTTGATACGTTTGCCGGGGAGTTTGCCAAGTCGCTTCCGATGAATTCGATGATCGGCCTGAACTGGTCGGATGCGTATATCGGGCAGTTGCTTGGGGTACCGCCGCATTTTGGTGTTGGCGTGACGACCGGTGTCACGACGATTCCGGGGTCGGTGTTTACCGATTTGACTGACGATCTGGGTGTTGATGCGAGCGGTGGTGTAGACGGCCTGTCCGCGATTGGTGTGCCGATTCCCGGATACGCGGTTGATGCGCGGATTGGCGGATTTATTCTGCCCTTTGATGTCGGTGTGAAGGTGGGGTTGATTCCCAATCTGAAGATCGGCGATGTGGAGGCGGAGTACACCAATATCGGCTTTGACGTGCGCTATGCGGTGCTTGACGGGGGAATTCTCCCGAAGCTGTCCGTGGGTGTCGGGTATAACTACCTGAGTGGTCGGATCAGTACGCCGCTGGGGCTGGGGACCACCGAAATTACCAGCGTGGAGGCCGGCGGTGATACGTATACGTTGACGATGTCAGATCCAGAGCTGGATTTTGGCTGGCAGGCGAATGTCTTTGATTTCAAAGCGCAGGTGAGTAAGAGTTTCCTGATTGTGGAGCCGCACTTTGGTCTGGGAGCGTCGGTTGGGCCGGCGTCGACAACGACCGGGTTGACCGCGGATGTGACCGCCGCATCGAGCACCGGCGGCACGTTGACGGTCGATGATATCGGTTCCGTCGCGGGTGTTGATATTGACAAGGACGGGCTCTCTCTGGAGACGGAGGTGAATACGTTCTCCTTCCGCGTCTTTGGTGGTACGTCGCTGAATCTGGCGGTGTTTCGGCTTGATCTGGGGGTGATGTACAATCTGACCTCCGGGTCGCTTGGCGGCACGCTGGGAGCGCGCTTCCAGCTGTAGGCTGCGCGGGCCGTCCGCGTAGAAAGCGCCGTTCTACGGCGCGCGTAATCGATTTTCAATGGGCTGTGTTCTTCGCCGATGGCGGGGACGCAGCCTTTTTTTTGCATTTTCGCTTGACACATTTTGCACCACAGTTGTATTGTTCCAGTGTACTAAGCAAATAGTACACTAATTCACAGAGTGAGGAACGGGAATGATACAGATGAACGGTATTCGATTTGCCTACCAACGGCGGAATCCGCTGTTTGAGTCACTGGATTTTTCGGTGGCTCCCGGGGGCGTGGTCGGGCTTCTGGGCAAGAACGGTGCGGGAAAGACGACGCTGCTGAAGCTTGGCGCGGGGCTGCTCTTTGCCCAGGCGGGTACGGCACAGTTGTTTGACCGCCCCGCGGCGGTGCGCGACCCCGCGGTGCTGTCGCGGCTGGCGTATATTCCGGAACAGTTTGAGGTCCCGGCGATCCGCCTGCGCGAGTTTGTGGCGTACCAGGCGGGGTACTATCCGCGGTTTGACGAGGAGCTGATGGAGCGCTATCTCCAGCGCTTTGAGATAGCCGGGAACGACCGGCTGACGCAACTTTCCTTTGGACAGCAGAAAAAGGTGCTCCTCTCGTTTGCCCTGGCGAGCATGGCGGAGCTGGTTATTCTTGATGAGCCGACAAACGGGCTGGATATTCCCTCCAAGCAGGTGTTTCGGCAACTGATCGCCGAGGCGGCCGGTGACCAGCGGGCGGTGGTGATTTCAACCCACCAGGTACGCGACGTGGAAAACCTGATCGACCCGATTGTGGTGCTGGAAGAGGGAGCGGTTGTCTTTGAGGCGGCGCTGGCGACGATTCAGGACCGCGCGGAGATGCGCCGGTTTGACTCGGAGGTGGATGCCCGGGAAGCGGGGGCGCTGGCAATAGAGTCGCGCCTGGGGAGTTCCGTGGCGCTGGTACCGCGCAGGGAGGCGTCAGCGGGTGAACCCCTTGGTGACGATATCGATCTGGAGTTGCTCTTTCAGGCGGCGGTGACGCAGTCGGCGGAGTTGAGCGCGCTGTGCGGAGGTGTGGCATGATGCGGTTTACCCATGTTGTGCGCCACGAGGTGTTCGTTCAGATACGGAACGTGCTGATCGCCTCCGGTGCGGTTGCCGGTGTGATGCTGGTACTTTCGGTGATGGGGTGGCTTGGTGGCATTGAGGTTCTGAATCTCTGGCCCGGTTACGACAGCGTGATGATTATCGTGGGGCTGCTGATTACCGCGGGGATCTTTTCCGAGCTGCGTTCCCCGGGGAAGCGAATTGAGTTTCTGCTGCGCCCGGCGACGGTGTGGGAAAAGGTCGGCGGGAAGCTGGTGCTCTCCACCGTCGTAGTGTGGGCGGTGGTAACGGCGGCGTTTCTCCTTGCGTCGCTTGTCGGCGGTGTGTTGTACCTGATCGTCGGGGGGGCGCTGTCGGCGGGAGAGGTGTTCTCCCGCGCTCTGGCGGATGGACGGTGGCTGGCCGTTGCATGGCGAACGCTGGGCGCCTATTTGCCGGTGCATGCGCTGTTCTTCTTCGGGGCGGTGTACTTTCAGCGACACACGGTTGGCAAGACGCTCCTGGCGATCGTCGGATGGGCGATCAGCTACGGTCTGGTGACGATGGTCTTTGTGCGGGTGGTGTTTGGCCGCTACTTTTCCGAAGATTTTCCCCACAGCGGCGCGCGGCGGTTTGGGCGTTTTGAAGGCCCGATTGGGGAGCTGGACCTGACGCCGCAGATGTGGCGCGAGATCGCGCCGTTCTACCTGCAGAACCCCGAAGCGGTGCGGATCGTGCTCTCGGTGGCGATCGTGGTCGTATTCTGGGGACTGGCGGTGCTGCGGTTGCGCGAGAC
Source organism: Spirochaeta sp. (assembly GCA_027859055.1). Taxonomy (GTDB): domain Bacteria; phylum Spirochaetota; class Spirochaetia; order DSM-27196; family Alkalispirochaetaceae; genus Alkalispirochaeta. The sequence continues at coordinate 16,087 of JAQIBO010000458.1, read as the reverse complement.
GGAGGCGTAGTATGCGCTTTGAGAGCGGACGGTCGATCTATCAGCAGATCGTGGAATACGTCCAGGATCGGATTTTGCGCGGCGAGTGGGACGATGAGGCGCGGTTGCCGGCGGTGCGTGAGCTGGCGGTTCAGCTGGGGGTCAATCCCAACACCGTTCAGCGGAGCTACAGTACCCTGCAGGACGACGGGTTGATCTACAACCAGCGCGGCGTGGGCTACTTTGTTGCCGCCGGGGCGCGGGAGCGGTCACGGGAGCGACGTCGGCATCGCTTTGAAGCGGAAACGCTGCCACGGATTTTTGAAACGATGGAAATGATCGGCTACGGGAACGACGATCTGGTTACCGCGTACACGCGGTGGGCCACGGCGCGATCCCGACGGGAGGAAAAATGAAACGCTATACCAACAAAGTGCTGGCAGGGCTGTACATTGGCGGCCTTGCGCTGATTCTGGTGACCCTTGTGGTGGTGCGCCTGCGGCTGGACCGCGTTATTGAACTGACTGTGTAGAGAAGAGAGCGGTCCCGGGGACCGCCACGCGGGGCCCCCGGGACGCGGCGACGCGCGCCCGGGCCGGGCCGCCACTACTCGATGGTGAACTCGGGGTTGCCGGTTTCGTCGAGGCGGTAGGTGAAGGAGAACGGTCCCTCGGCGGGAACGGTCATGCCCATCATCGAGGCAACCATCGTGAATTGCTGGCGCAGTTCCGGGGCGATCTCCTCGACGCGGTAGTCCATCGCTTCCGGGATCGGCTGCATCATCTGGTTAATGCCAATCGACGAGGAGCCCGAGGCGGTCAGAAACGGCGCGGTGAAATCGAGATTGGTTATCTCGATCTGTTCCGGTGAGATCGTAGAGGCGAGGTTGATCTCTTCTATCCGGCGGTTGTCCTCGTCGGCGAGCCATGTGGCGCCGCCCTGCATCTGCAACTGGGCGAGCATCGCCGGGCCGGGTTCAAATGCGATGCCGTCGGCGCTGAAGTCGATGGCGTCCAGCTGCTGCAGTAGTACCATCGGATTTCCACCGGCGAGTTCCTGGGAGAGGCGTCCGCTGATTTCCATGTTTGCGGTGTTCATTGAAAGTGCCATCGCCGTTTCGGGCACGTCCATTTCCATGCCGCTGACGGTCAGTTTCGCGTTGGATATTTCGGCGCTTTCGGGGTTCCGGACCAGTGCGAGCGCTTCGGTTGGCGGAATCCGGAGTGATACCGAGTCGGCGCGGATGCGCGTCGGCTGGGAAGGGTCCTCCATCCGCAGGCCCTCTATGCGGACCGTCCCACGCCCGGACTGAACGTCGATTGAATCGTAGGTCACCGTCTCGGCCATCCCGGCGGCGCGCAGGGTTTCGTCGACGTTACGGGTCATTTCGGTTTCGGCGCGGTTATTGACGATTGTAAGCCCGACCACCGCAACCACGGCGATCAGTACCACCACCGCAGCGACAACGCCGAATATAATTCCTTTTTTCTGTGCCATGCTAACTCCTCGCAGTAATCGTGAGTCTCACGGATTCCGGGGGAAATGTCCAGAATGGGGGCCGGCGTCGCTCGCGCCACCCGGGAGGAGTGACGCCATGAGAAACGCCATCTCCATGCTCTGGGTGTAGTTCAGGCGCGGGTCGCACCAGCTTTCGTAACGACGGTGCAGGTCGTCGTCGCCGAGTGGTACCGCGCCGCCGGTGCATTCGGTTACATCATCACCGGTGAGCTCGAAGTGAACGCCGTTGACGCGGCTCTTCTCCGCGGCGTGGACGGCGAAACTGTCCGAGAGCTCCTGCAGCACCGCCTCAAAGCGGCGCGTCTTGTGTCCCCCGGCGGTTGATTCGGTATTGCCGTGCATCGGGTCCACCATCCACAGGACCGGGTGATCCGTGGCGGCGACGGCGCGAATCAAGTGGGGGAGTTTCTCGGCGACCCGATCGCGACCCAGGCGGGTTATCAGACTGATGCGCCCGGGGCTGCGGTCCGGGTCCAGCCGGTCAAGCAATGCGACGAGCTGATCCGGGGTGGTATCCGGCGCGACTTTGATACCGATCGGGTTACAGACCTCGCAGAGATACGCGACGTGGGCGCCGTCAAGGTCGGCGGTGCGGGCGCCGAGCCACACGGTGTGTGCGGCAAGGTTGTAGCGTTTCTCTGTCGCCGGGTCTGTTCGCGTCAGAGCGGCTTCCCAGGGGAGGTGAAGCGCCTCATGGGACGTGAAAAAGCGTACGTTGCCCACGGTGTTCTCGTCGATCCCGCCGAAGGACTCCATAAACTGGATCGCATCAAGGATCCGATCGACGATGTGGCGATACTGCTCCCACTGGGGGGTATCCCGCATGGAGGAAAGGTCCCACCGCCGCGGGTCGTGCAGGTCGGCAAACCCACCACTGATCATCGCGCGAATGTAGTTGAGCGTTGCCGCGGCGTGGAAGTAGCCGTCGAGGAGGCGTTCCGGCCGGGGCGCGCGGCCGCTTCCGTCAGGGCCGGGGTCAAACTGGTGCACCGGGTCACCGCGGTAGGTGAGCACCTCCCGGCCGCCGATCTCTTCCGTCTCGCGGGAGCGCGGTTTGAAGAACTGTCCGGCGATTCGCCCGACGCGGAGTACCGGCATGCGCGCGGCGTAGGTGAGAACGACGCTCATCTGGAGGAGAATCTTGATCCGGTCGGCGATACGCCCGGCGGTGCAGTCGCCGAAGCGTTCCACGCAATCGCCGCCCTGGAGGACAAACGCCTCGCCACGGACGGCGCGGGCCAGGCGGCTCCGTAGCTCGTCCACTTCCCCGGGAAACACCAGCGGCGGATAGTGAGCCAGCTCTTCGGTCACCCGGTTCAGGGCGCCCTGGTCAGGGTAGGCGATCTGTTGTGCCGCTTCGCGGCCGGTCCAACTCGACATCTTCACGTCGGACAGTGTACCGTATCATCGTTATGGATAGAACACATCGAATCGTCCGAATCGTGGTTGTGGGTATCGTTCTGGCCGGTATCGTACCGGGAGCTCTTTTTGCGCTGGACTGGGATGAGCGCAGCGTTGTGCACAGTCAGCAGCTCGGCACCAGTATTAACCCGGTGGGACTGAGTCTCTTCAGTCGCCTGTCCCTGTCGGTGCCGCTGTACCGGGAGGCCGAGGGGGTCCTGTGGGACAGCGCAAAGGTGGAGGCCGGCGTTATCAACCGCTTGACCCCGGCGTTTGACGATGTCGGTGCGGAGTTCTACTTTGAACCGATCGCGATAGCCGACGTGCGTGCGCGTTTTGTGGTGCGACAGATGTTTGACGGCCTTGGTAACGGGTACGCCCCCCTGGACGGCCCCGATGTCAACTACGGGCCGGCGGCGGATCTGGACCGGTACACCCGAATGGGAACGATGGTGGAGATCAATCCGCGGTTCAAGATCGCGGTTGGACCGATTATCGCGTTTGACCAGGTGACCCTGCGACGGGTGGAGATGACCGAAAAATCCGACGAGTCCGGGTGGTTTTACGAACCGCTGGGCGACGTGGCGCAGGAGAACGGGGACTGGCAGTTTGGCAACAGCGCGGTTGTTCTCTGGGACACGCCGCTGGCGCGGGAAGGAAGCCCCCGGCAGGTGCTGCTGGGCGTGGACTATTCACTGATGTCTGTCGATATGGACGATCCCGAGTGGCAGCGCGTCTCGCTCATGGCGGTCTGGAGCGCGCCGGATCTGTTTGGCGAAGATGGCCCGGCGTTCAGCCTGGTGGGCTTGCTCGGTGCGCCGATCGAACACCGGTACTACGACCTGGCGGACGGCGAGCCGTACGTGGCGATGCAGGCCGGGTTGACCTGGAATTACTGAACCGATTCACTGGGGGTATAAACGCTTATGTATTACGCTGATCTTGCACAGGTGTGGCCGACGGGGATAGCCGCACCGGACTACTTTTCGTCCCTGAAATACTACCGGAATATGGTTGAAAGTCTGTACCGCAAGGCTGTCGTCGACGACGCCGATGCGAAGCGCGTTTCCGACGCCCTGGCGGCGCATCCTGCGGTCAACGGCCGGACCGACGCGGTCCGCGCCCTCGTTGTGACCGAGGACTGGTGCGGCGACAGCGCGGTTACGCTGCCGTATGTGACTCGGCTGTGTGAAACGATCGGGGTGCCGCTGCGAATCTTTCGCCAAAGCGAGGCGCAGGAACTCAAGAAGTGGTATGTCGACAACGGGACGGAGCATATCCCGGTTGTTTCGATGCTGTTTGCCCCGGAGGAGTCCGACGCCGCCGACGCGAGCATACCGATCGAGTTGTTCCGGTGGGTTGAACGGCCCGCCGCCGCCCACGACAAGGTCTCCGAATGGGTAGCCGCGCATCCGGAGTTTCCCGAGCTGCGCTCCCGCAAGGATACCGACGAGGCCGCGTCCAGGGAGTATTTCCGGCTGTACGCCAAGTTGCTCCGGGACATGGCGGGGTGGTACCGCGACGGGCTGTGGCGGGAGATTGCAGTGGAGTTTCAGCAGAACCTTCAGACCGGTTGAATTGGCGGCTATATGAAGTGTCGGCAGGCGCGAACTGTTTCCGCGATCGCCGCGCCGGCGCGATGGCACGCTGCGTGAAAAGTGATAGAGCGGTGCGATGCGCCCGGCTCGGAGGCGTATAGGTCGGTGCACGCCACAAGATCAAATACTGTCCGACAGATGATCGGCACGATTCCGTACAGCCCTGCCACCTCAACCCAGACGGCGCTTTCCATATCGACGACGTCCGAGGAGCGCAGCCGCTCCTGCCACGCCGCAGGCAACGAGCGACAGAGCTCCGGTGTGACGACGGAATCCCCTGTTGCTATCGTTGCAATCGGAAACCCGGCCTTCCCGGCCGCCGCAACAGCCGCTTCCTCCGCCGCGGCGGAAGCACGGTCAACGCCGACGGGCTGGAAGCGGGTGACTTCGCCAAAGGGGATACCCGCGGCAGTGGCATCGCGATCGTAAAACCAGCACCGTCCGGCGATAACCGAATCGCCCGGCCCAAGCGCCGGATTGATGCCGCCGGCGATACCGCCACATACCATTATGTGCGGCGTTACCGATTCCAGGAATCGCGTGAGCTGCATCGCCGCGGATACTTTTCCGGCACCGGTGCATACGATCGCCACCGTCCCGGGCAAGCCTGCGTCCACACACGCCGCAGGTGGTGCGATCGTCCAGCCCGGGGTGACGCGGGGGACCGCCAGGTCCAGAGCGCCGTACACTGCGGCGCCCTCCTGCGGAAGGGCCGTGACCACCGCGAGCTCTACCGTCTGCCGTCCGGGGGACGGGTGCTCAGGCGTCGTGGCGGTCAAAGGCATCAATCGCGGCGGACAGGCGCTGCAATCCCTCGTTCAGGCGCTCGGCGGAGGTGGCGAAGTTGAGACGCATAAAGCCGTCACCCTCGGGACCGAACTGGGAGCCGTCGGAAAGCCAGACGCCATGACGGCGTGCCAGCGTTCCAAACGCGCGTGACCGTGGTGTCCCGTTGTGGTCCCGGCCGGTTGCCGCGGCAAACCGGGTGCGACGGGGCAGTCCCCAGCGCTCGCGCAGGTCGATCCAGGCGATGAAGGTACCCTCCATTTCAAACACGCGGACGCCGTCTAACGGCGCGATCGCCTCCCTGACCGTTGTGTAGCGCTTGTACAGGACCGACCGGATCTCCTCAAGCCATTCGCCGCCGCCGGAGTACGCCGCCAGTGCCGCCTCCATCGTCAGCAGATTGGACAGTTTGTGCATCCGCGCGTGGAGCGCGTTTTTGAGGGTCTGCCTCGTTTCGGGGTCAGGGACCACCGCCCACGCGGTGGGTAATCCGGGAATGTTGAACGTTTTGCTCGGGGCGAGAAACGCGATGTCTGCGCTGTCGCGGGAGCCCGCCGGGGCGGGAGCGTCGCTGCGCAGCCAGGGGACGAACGCGGTGCCGGGAAACAGCAGGTCGGCGTGGATCTCGTCGCTGAGCACCCGGACGCCCGCGCTGGTGGTGATCTCCTGCAGTTCCACGAGCTCGGCCCGGGACCACACACGACCGCCGGGGTTGTGGGGCGAGCACAGAAGAACCGCCGAGACCGTTTTGATCTGCTCCCGGATCAGGTCGAAATCGAAGGTGTACCGCGCACCTGGCGCCGAAGATGTCTCCTCGATACGGAGGGGCATGCGCACGACGACGCGACCAAGCTCCTCAACCACGTCAAAAAAGGGATAGTACACTGGTGAGAAGAGGCCGATCCGGTCGCCCGGGGCGGTAAACGCCTCTACCGCCACCGCGAGGCCCTGCATCACGCTGGGCAGGACCACGAGGTGCTCCGCCTCGATATCCCAGTCGTTCCGCGCTGCCTGCCACCGGCGGAACGCCGCGGGGTACTGTTCGGGAACGGAACTGTACCCGAAGATCGGATGCTTGAGACGCTGCGCAAGGGCGTTGGTAATCGCCGGGGCGACGGGGAAGTCCATGTCGGCGACCCACAGGGGAATCTCGTCGTCTCCCGCGAGGTCCCACTTGAACGCGCCGGACCCGCGGCGCTCGGGGAGCGGCATCTCCATCATTCTTTCTCCCGTCGTTCGGCATCGTCCACCTCATCGAGGCGCCCGTACGCACTGCGCGGACTCTCGGGATTACTCTCGTCCTCGAAAAACTCCTCTTCGAGGCGGTCGATCTGTTCGTCATCGAGAGATTCATCGTCACTGTTGTGATCGTGGTCGAGAAAGGATTCACCAAACTTGCGCTGCCACTCGCGGTCTTCCGGGTCAATCATGGTAATAGCATAACCCCCGGATGTTTACCGGTACAAGGAGGAAGGGTACAGTCTGTGTATGAGCAGTCAGTGTATGAGCAGTCAGTGTATGAGCAGGAAGTACGCCCCTATCGAAACGCTCCGTCGTCGTGCGGAGATCGTCGCCGGAATACGCCGGTTTTTTGATGATCGTAACTACCTTGCCGTGGAAACGCCGCAGTTGGCGCCCCGTCCCATCCCCGAGGCGCACATTGAGCTGTTTCAGACCGAATATCTGCCACCGGAGTACCGGGGGAGCGCCCCGCTTCCGCTCTTTCTGCTCCCGTCTCCGGAGTATTACCTGAAACAGCTTCTCGCCGCCGGCAGCGGGAACCTCTACGAGATCACCCACAGTTTTCGGAACGCCGAGAGTGTCGGGCCGCAGCACAGTCCTGAGTTTACGATGCTTGAATACTATACCGTCGACGTTGACGCGGATCACTCGCTGGAACTGACAATAGATCTCTTGTCGGAACTGGGAGTTACCGGGGCGCCGCTGGTCATGACGGTGGCGCACGCGTGTGAGCGCTACGCCGGGGTGGACCTGGTGGCGATGCTCGGTGGCGACGCCGGCCAGGGTGCGAGTGCCGGTGCCGGTCAGGGTGCCTCCGCCGTCGGGATGGAGGATCGCTTTCAGCACCTCTTTCTCACCCGGGTGGAGCCGGAACTCCCCACCGATCGTCCCGTGTTTCTGACCCAGTATCCCGTGGTAGTACCAACCCTCGCGCGTCGCATCCCCGGTACCCCCTGGGCGGACCGGTGGGAACTGTACCTCGGCGGAATGGAGGTCGCAAACTGCTTTGGCGAGGAAACCGCGCCGGAGCAGATCCATGCGTTCTTCGCGCAGCAGGAGGCCCACAAGCGAAGCCACAGCCGCATACCCCACCCGGTGGACGCGGAGTTTCCCGGCCCAGGGTCCTGCCTCCCGCGCTGCTCCGGTGTCGCCCTTGGCGTGGACCGCCTGGTGATGCACCTGCTTGGCGTTACGGAGATCGAGAGGGTTATGTCGTTTCCGCTTTTTGGGTAAAATTGAAACAACACACGGAAATAATCAGACGAAGGAAGGATACATAGATGATAAAAGGTGGTGGAATCGAAAAGGGGATGTATATCCTCTTCAAGGGTGACCCGTATCTTGTGGCTGAGCGGGAGTTCGTAAATCCCGGCAAAGGCGCGGCGTTTACCCGCTGTAAACTGAAGAACGCCAAGAACGGATCGGTTCTCAAGGAGACGATCAAAACGAGTGACAACGTGGAAGAGGCCAACGTGTACGATCGCGACGGCCAGTACCTCTACGCCGACGGTGAAAGCTATCACTTCATGGATATCGAAACGTACGAACAGTTTGAGATCTCGGCCCAGATTCTCGGCGAGAAGGGCCCATATCTGAAAGAGGGCGATCAGTACCGCATTATCATGTGGGAGGCGGAACCGATCGACGTGGTCATTCCGATGAAGATGGTGTTTTCCGTGACCGATGCGCCGGATGCGGTGAAAGGCGACACGGTCACCGGCGCCACCAAGACGATCGTGGTGGAAACGGGGCTCTCCGTCCAGGTGCCGATCTTCATAAAGACCGGTGACAAGATCCGCGTCAACACCGAGTCCGGCGAATACGTCGAACGGGTCAACGAGTAACGGCGGCTGTCCACGCATATGCACGACGCCTATACGTTTCTCAACCAATGGGAGCTCCCGGACTACCACGGCGACGGAGTGCTCTTTCGCCACAATAAAAGTGGCGCCGAAGTCTTTCATGTCCGCAACGACGACCCGGAAAACATGTTCGCCTTCGCCTTTGCCACCCTTCCGGAGGACTCAACCGGGGTAGCTCACATCCTCGAGCACACCGTACTGAGCGGCTCCCGCGAATTCCCGGTGAAGGACCCGTTCCTTCAGCTTCTCAAAGGTTCGGTCAACACCTTTCTCAACGCGATGACCTACCCGGACAAGACCGTCTACCCTGCGGCAAGTCCGGTGGCACGGGACCTGTTCAACATGATGAAAGTCTACGGCGACGCGGTCTTTTTCCCGCTGCTCAAGCCGGAATTGTTTCGCCAGGAGGGACATCGACTGCAGTTCCGCGAGGACGGTACGCTGGAACGAACCGGCGTCGTGTACAACGAGATGAAGGGCAACTACTCCAGCCACGACTCGGTGGCGGGTGAAGCGTGCCTGCAATCGCTGTTTCCCGACACGATCTACCGCCACGACTCCGGCGGCAATCCCGCAGTTATTCCCGAGCTGACCTACGAACAGTTCGTTGCGTTTCACGCCCGGTACTACCACCCGTCAAACGCGCGCATCGTGCTGTACGGAGACATCCCGACTGAGGAGTACCTCGGCTTTCTCGACGAACAGTTTCTCTCGCAGTTTACCGATCAGGCCGCTCCCGGTCCGATTCCGGAACAACCGCGGTGGAACGCGTCGCGCACGGCGGAAACGACCTATCCCCTCGACGGCGTGGAAGACACCACGCGACGCTCCTCGGTGACGGTGAACTGGCTGCTCTTTCCGGTGACCGAAACACGACGGTTACTGGCCACATCGGTCTTGACCGAGATCCTCTTCGGGCACAGCGGCTCTCCCCTGACCAAAGCGCTGATTGACTCCGGGCTTGGCCAGGACCTGTCGCCATTGCTTGGTCTGGAGACCGACCTCCGGGAGGCGGTGTTTTCCGCCGGCCTGCGCGGGACCGATCCCGATTCGGCCGCGGCGATCGAGACGGTGATCTTTGACACACTCAGCGGGTTGGCCCGGGACGGTATTCCCGAGGAGCTGGTTGAGGGCGCCCTGCGACGGGTGGAGTTCCGTAACCGCGAACTGAAAGGCGGACCGAACGGTATGCGCGTGCTTCGCCGGGTGCTGCGTACCTGGATGTACGGGGCGGGCCCCGACGCAGCGCTGAATTTTGGCAGCGACATCGCCGACCTTCGTCAGCGAGTGGAAACGACACCGCGCTTTTTTGAAGGCATGATCGCGGAGCTGTTGCTTGAAAACGTCCACCGAACGACCGTTGTGGTCCGTCCCGATCTGGAGCAGTCCGAGCGGGAAGCGGCGGCGGTGGAGGCAGAGCTGAACGAGCGGGTCACGCAGATGAGTGACGCCGAACGCGCGGAACTTGAGAGCGCGAGTGCGGCACTGACTGAACTGCAGGAAACCCCCGACGATCCCGAAGCACTCGCCCGGATTCCCTTTTTGCGGCTTGAGGACATTCCCCGGGAGGTGCGCACGATTTCCTGTGAGATCGACGGTGCCACGGCGGAAACTCCCGTTTACCGGCACCACGAGTTCACCAACGGAATCGTGTACGTGGATCTCGCGTTCGACTTCGGTGAACTGACGCCGCGACAGGAAGCTCTTCTGAATCTGTTTGGCGCCGCCTTTACGGAGGTCGGGCTGCCGGGCCTCTCGTTTGACGCGCTCAACCATGAAATCAATCTCAAGACCGGTGGAATTTCCGCGTATATCACGCAACAGACGCGCTACGCCGATCTCTCCCGGGTTCGTCGGATTATGATGGTGCGAATGCGCAGCCTTGAACGGAGTGCCGACGAGGCGCTGGAGCTGCTGGGGCGTCTCCTGCGGGAGCTCGACTTTGCCGACACCGGCCGGTTGCGCCAGATCGTGGATGAACTCCACGAAGAGATGCTCAGCGCGCTTATTCCGAACGGGCACTATTTTGCAGGGCTCCGTTCCGGCGCCGCGGCGCACGGGCTCATCCAGCTTGAGGAAAATATGAACGGGGTGACCCAGGTGCGTCATCTGGAACAATTTTCCGCCGAACTGAACGGTGAAGATGGCGGCGCCGAGACGCTCGCTGCGGAACTGCGCGATCTCTGTACCGACCTGTTGGATCCCCGGCGCCTGAGTGTGAACGTCACCGGCGCGGACGCCGCGATCTCCGGGGTAACACAGTGGTTGCCGCAGCTGCATGAGCTGCTCGCCCGGCGGCGGGTGGCAACGGATGCGCGTGCGGCGGAGGTCGGCACCGCGAGTACCGCCGAGGATGACCGCTCGGGGATCATCCCTGCGGCGGCGAGCGATCGCCCGCAGACGGAATTTCTCCTCGGCTCGTCGACCGTCTCCTATGTGGCGCAGACGTTTCGTGGTCTTCGCTACGGGGACGACCTCGATGCCGCGCAGGATCTTCTGGCGCATATCCTGCGAACCGGTCTCTTGTGGGAAAAGATTCGCATGAAAGGTGGCGCCTACGGGGCGTTTGCCGCCAGCCGTACCACCGAAGGCCTGTTCAGCTTTGCCAGCTATCGTGACCCCCATTCGGCGCGCACCCTCGAGGCGTACCGGGAAGCGCTTGAGGAACTTGTTCGGGATCAGCTCCCGGAAAGTGCGGTTGAACTGGCGAAGGTCAGCATGCTGGGACGGGAACTGCGACCGCTGACGCCGCGCGACGCGGGGTTTGTCGACTTTCGACGTCGCCTGTACGATATTAATGATCAGATGCGTCAGGCGATGCGCGACCGGCTCCGCGCGGTACGCCCCGAGGATATCCGGCAGGTTGCCCGCACGCTGGTGGACACCATCGCCGACGGTCACGTTGCGGTCCTCGGCGGGCGCGCCGGTCTGGACGAATTACGCACCGCGAGTTCAACCGCGGCGGTAAGCGTGTACGAATTGGGAATATAGCCCGGCGATATCGCCGGCAACGCGCGTTGGATGGGCCGTGATGGACGATTTTTCAATTACCGGAATTACCCGTCACCTTCAGGATATTATGGCGGGAGAGTTTGCGCCGATCGCCGAGACGGATGATCAGGATGCGTCGGTCCGGGAACTGGCACGCGTCCTCAACGAACTCGACCGCGACCGCAGGCAACACCGCGCCGCTGAGCAGGCGCGGGACCGGCTGATTATCGATTCCACGCCGGTGGCGATCTGTATCACCAACGCCCACGGCATCTATGAGTATACCAATTCGCGGTATCGGGAGCTTACCGGGTACAGCCGCGAGGAACTCGTCGGGCGCCACTTTACCCTCGTGGTCCCTCCGGACGCGCAAGAGGAGCTCAGCCAGCTTCACGACGAGTTCATGGGGCAACGGTACGAGCTTACCGGTGAGTGGACGATCGTTTCCAAAGATGGCAATCACATACCGATTCTCGCCAACGCCGCGTACGTGATCGACGTTGATGGACAACCGAAAAAGATCACATTTCTGGTGGATATCACCGACGTGGTGCGGGTGCGCGAGGATCTCTCCCGAGAGGTTGAGGAGCGACGCCGCCTGGAGCACATTCGTGACAACGTGGAACGGATGCTGCAACACGACCTTCGGAATCCGATCGATGGAATCCGGACCGCGGCGGAGTTTCTTCTGGACGATGATCTCGGAGAGGGTCCAAACGAGTTCATCCGCCTGATGTACGACGCCGCCGGCCGCGCCCGCAGCAGAATCGACAGTTCCATGGCGTATACGCAGATGGAGCAGGGCAGTTATCAGATCGAACGTGCCCGGCTGAACGTGGTGCAACTGGTTCGGGACGTTGAGCATGACATCCAGGAACTCCTCACCGCATATCGGACCGAACTTCGCAGCGTCTCCCATGAAGCGAACCTGACAGAACGGTACGACGTCGAGGTGTGGGGTGAGGTCGATTTCTTGCAGGATGCGCTGACCAATATTGTGCGGAACGCCGTTGAAGCCGGCGAGCTCGGGACGGCGGAAACGGTGACGATAGAGGTTCGTGAGTACCCGGAGGGGATGCAGGCCGAGTACCCGGCGCCTGCGGGTGGCGACCATGCCGCTACCGCCGCCCCGCGGCGGATTGTCGCACCGGGACCGATCGCGTTCTCGCCGGTGGACCCGGTCGTCGCGATTGAGGTTCGCAACCAAGCGGACATTCCCGTCGAGATTCGTGCGCAGCTCTTTGATCCGTACGTGACCTTCGGGAAAAGCGCCGGAACGGGGCTCGGCACTTATACGGCGATGCTGATCGCCCGTGCTCACGGTGGAACGATCGTCGTGGACAGCGGCGGCGGCGCGGGTACGAGCGTCACCCTGCTGCTGCCCCGGGGGCGGGTGAACGATGTGCGCTGACCGCCGCCGGTGGGCGCTTGTTACCGGCGCGTCTGCGGGTCTCGGCCGGGCGCTGGCGTATCGCCTTGCCCGGGACGGGTACGATCTTCTGCTTCTGGCGCGGCGGGCGGAACGGCTCGAGGAGATTGCCGCAGACCTCCACGCCGGTGACGCGCTTACGCCGCGGGTCGTGGCGGTGCCGATCGACCTGACCGATACGGATACGATAATCGAGGTAATCACCACTGCCCTGGCCGCGGCGACGATAGATCCCGGCGAGATCGCCCTGGTAGTGAACGCCGCCGGGTCCGGGGCATTTGGACCGTTTGCAGAGGAAAACGCCACGGCGATGCACCGGGCGATTCGGCTGAATATCGATGCGCCGGCGGCGATCATCCGCTGGGCGGTGCCGCACCTGCAGGCGCGGGGCGGCGGCACCATCTGTAATATCGCCTCCGTCGCGGCGTTCACCCCGGGACCGCTGATGGCCTCGTATTACGCCGCCAAGGCGTGGATGCTGGCGTTGGGGGAGTCCCTCTCCGAGGAGGTGCGCGGTGACGACGTGCACGTTGTCACCTGCTGCCCCGGTCCGTTCGCCAGCGAGTTTCACGAGGCCGCCGGTATTGAGGGCGGGCGGCTGGGCCGGTTGCCCACCGCGGACCGCGTTGCCGGAACGGTGATGCGGTCGATTCGCCGCGGTCGGGTCGTGGCGCCGGTGGGAGCGGCGGCGACGCTGTGGGCGGTGATAGGGCCACGCCTGCCACGCCGGTGGAGTCGGCGTCTGATCGGTGCCGTGCAACGCCGGCGCTCTGCACCGCCGCCGGCACGGTTACCTTGAATGGCGACCGGCGATCGTCTACAATGCATGCAATTCCCTTGAAGGAGAGAAAAAAATGGCAAAGATGAAAATGAAACCCGGCGTCGTGACCGGAACGGCATTACAGGAAATGTTTGAATACCTGAAAGAAGAGCGTTGTGCGCTTCCGGCGGTCAACGTTATCGGCTCGAACAGTATCAATGCGGCGCTCCAAGCTGCGCGAGAAGCGTCCAGCCCGATCATGATCCAGTTTTCCAACGGTGGCGGCGTCTTTAACGCCGGAAAATACCTCGACAACACCAACCAGCGCGCGGCGATCGCCGGTTCCGCTGCCGGCGCGATGCACGTCTGGAAGATGGCTGAACTCTACGAGGTGCCGGTGATTCTGCATACCGACCACTGCGCGCGGAAGCTTCTTCCCTGGATCGACGGACTGATCTCCGAGGGAGAGAAATATTACAAACAGCACGGTGTGCCCCTTTACAGCTCGCACATGCTGGACCTGTCCGAGGAAGAGTTGGAAGATAACATCAAGACCAGCGCCGAGTTCCTCGAGCGGATGGCGAAGATCGATATGACCCTGGAAATCGAACTTGGCGTCACCGGTGGGGAAGAAGACGGCGTGGACAACACGGCGGTGGATAACGCCAAGCTGTATACCCAGCCCGAAGACGTCCTCACGGCGTACGACGCGCTGAAGCCGCTGGGCAATTTCACCGTTGCGGCGGCGTTCGGAAACACCCACGGGGTATACAAACCGGGGAACGTCAAGCTGCGACCGGAAATTCTCAAGCATTCACAGGAGATGGTTCGCAAAGAGCGCGGCCTTTCCGCGGACAAACCGTTGGACCTCGTGTTTCACGGTGGCTCCGGCTCGGATTTGGAGAAGATTCACGAGGCGCTTGAATACGGTGTTGTCAAGATGAACATCGACACGGATACGCAGTGGGCGTTCACCAAACCGGTGCGTGAGTACATGGACAAAAACCACGATTACCTGATGGCACAGATCGGAAATCCGGAAGGTGACGATATTCCCAACAAGAAAAAGATCGACCCTCGGCAGTGGCTTGTGGAAGGCGAAAAGGGCTCGACCGCCCGCCTCGTGCAGGCGTTCAAAGATCTGCGGTCGTTCAACCAGTTTGATCTGGGGCTCTAAGTTGTAACTCTGAGTGAATGAACGTGGTCCCTCCCTCCGGGAGGGACTTTTTTATTGCCCGGCGAACCGTTTCGGCGACGTCGATGTCGGGGCAGATGCAGTAGAACGCGCCGCCGCCGCCGGCCCCACTCAGTTTCCCGCCAATGGCACCGGCGTCGCGCCCCGCCATCAGTAGTTTGTCCAGCAGCTCTGTAGACACACCCAGTTCCGTGAGCAATCGATGTGCCTCCGTCGCGAGCGTGGCAAACCCGCTGAGGTCCGTTCCAACGGCGTCGGCTGCCGCCGTGCTGAGCTCGCCGAGGCGGCGGAGAATACCGTCGTATGCGGCCGGAGCGGTGTCGCGACGTTCCCGGACCCCTGCCACAAGGTCACGTGTTGTTGTGGCTCGCGGTACCGCCCCGATAACGAGGACCATATCCGGCAGGGTGACGCGTTGCGTCTCGGGAAGTTTCGCAGGGTGTGCCGGATCGAAGTGAAATGACCGGGTGCCTCCGAGGCTCGTGAGCCCGGTGTCGATCCCGCTTGGCGTTCCGTGAAAGAAGCGCTCCAGTTCATGGGCGAGGTGCCATACCGCCGTTGGATCTTCCGCTGCACCACGGGAGGCCAGCATGCGCCGGGCAACACCGGTACAGAGCGCGGCACTGGAGCCAAACCCGCTGCTCAGGGGAAGCGTCGCCGTCATGGTGAGTGCCTCCGCGGGGACCGTTTCTGCAGGGACGGTTTCTACAGGGACGGCGGCGGCGTTCACCAAGTGTGAGCTCATCGCGGAAGCTACCGTCTCGACGTGGCCCACGAAGCGCGCCATCTCCGCTTCGGTCACTCCCGCGCCGGGAATTTCCAGGGACAGGCGCGGGGCGGGCCGGCACACCATTTCAAGTCCCCGGGAAAGGGCGGTTCCGAGCGCCGGGTATCCAAACACCGCGGCGTGCTCGCCAAACAAAAGCAGTTTCCCGGGTACGTGGATCGTCAGAGGTTCAGATAGTCGCATCGAAGTCCTTTCGTCGTGAGCGCAAGTTCACGCACCCCTTCAGGCAATGGTCGACGATGGTCGGCCTTCACGAGAAACACACTTCGTTCGTTCCCCGCGCCGCTCGCTTTGGCAACCCACCCGTCATCCGTGTGACTTGCCACGAACGGTAGTGCGGCGGTTACGCCGATCTGTTCACCGATCGTGACGCCGTGGCGCGTCGCCTCAGTCACCGCGCTGCACAGGTCCCGCCATTCGGGCGCGTTGATAATCCGGTCGACCAGTTCGTTGTTGGCGTGAAGAAACGCGCGTTCAGTTTCCGTCGCGACGGGGACGTGGTTATCGAACCGCTCCACCGCACGGCTGCTTGAAACGGG
>JAQIBO010000380.1 GCA_027859055.1 Spirochaeta sp. | reverse complement strand
GAGCTGCGCTGGTACCGGTCGTGTTCCCTTGATCACCTGCCACTCACCGGCCGTGATCGGGAGCGCCTCGCGCTGCTTGGTCTTCGGCGGGTGGGAGACCTCCTCGCAATTCGCGAGGAGCAGTTGGGAGCGCGGTTCAGCCCGCAGCTTCGCGAGGTGCACCGCTTTTTGCGGCGCGCCACCGGAGATTTGGCGGTTCGGGATGCGGTGGAACCGTCCACCGGCTCCGATGCACAGGGAAACTACGAGCCGCCGCTGCGCAGTAGCGGTGCGCTTCTCAGCGCGTGCATGCAACTTGTGCAGCGTCTGCTTCCGGAGCTTACAGAGCAGGGGCAGTGGATACGGCACCTGCGTCTGTCCTGTACCGACGACCGGCAGCAACAGTACACCGAAGCGATCGAGTGCGGACACCTGACCCGTGACAGTGACTATCTGGAGAGACTTATCGCACTGCGTCTGGAAAACCGTTCGTGGCGCGCCCGGGAGATCACCGCGATAGCGCTGAGTATGGGAACGGAAAACGCCGACACCCGGCAGAAGACGCTGGACGATCTGTTTGAGGAATCACCCTCGGGAGATACCGACCGCATTGACGAGACGCTGGCGTACATCCGTGCGCAACTGGGGAACGAGCGGGTGTTTTGTATGCGCCTGCATCCCGGGCGTCTGCCGGAACACCGCTATCGGCGGGAGGCGATCGCGTCGCTGCGGGAGCTGCCGGCGCCACACGAACGCCCGGGGGACAGAGGCGCCGGGGCGCCGACGGTTACCCGCATCCGCCGGATACGCGCTGCGGGGCCCGCACCGTTTCGCTCCCGGGTGCCGCCGCTGTCGTACGGGCCGTTTGTACAGGCGGGAGAGTGGTGGGACCGGGATGAAACGGACCGCATCTACAGCTATCACCGCCGGAACGGGGGCGAAATGCTCTGGTTGTACCGTCCCGCCCGGGGTGGTCCGTGGATGTTGCAGGGATATCTGTCGTGAGCGGGTGGGTGCCGCTGTGGGTTGAGAGCAACTACTCCTTTCTGACCGGTGCCAGCGATCCCGCGGAGCTGGTCACAGCCGCCGTTGCAGCCGGGCTCAGCGGTATTGCGCTGACCGACCGCGACAGTCTCGCCGGGGTGGTCCAGGCGCGGGGGGAGGTAGCGCGGCAGGCCCCGGTAGACGCGTTCACGTTTATCGTCGGGGCGCGGGTAACGGTAGGGGGTGACGCCGGCGGCGGCCGTCCCATTGCGTCCTCCGCATCTTCCGCGTCCTCCTCGGTCCTGCTTCTCGCTCTTGACCGCACCGGCTACGGAAACCTGAGTCAACTGATATCGGTGGGACGGCTGCGTTCACCGAAAGGGTTCTCCCTCGTATCGGTTCAGGAGATCGCGGAGCGTGCCGCAGGTCTTGCCCTCGTCGTCACCGAGGACAGTGGCGATCCCGATGCCCTGATACCGGCGTTTCCCGATCGGGCGTGGATCGGCATCGCCCGCCATTACCGCCCGGAGGAACAGCTTTCGGAACGGTGGTTGCGCACCCTGGCCGACACATGGTCCCTGCCGATCGTGGCGACACCGCGCGTGCTGTACCACGAAACGGGGCGTCGTCGACTGCAGGATGCGCTGACCTGTATTCACCACGGTGTGCGCATCGACACCGCCGGAGCCGTTTTGCAACCGAACGGCTCATTCGGTATCGTATCCGCGGAGATGATCGCGCGGCGATACCGGGACCATCCGGAGTGGATCACCGAAACGGCGGAACTCGCACGTCGCGTTCGCTTTGATCTCCGGCAGATCGAGTACCGCTATCCCGGCGTTCGCGGTGTTGACAGCGATGATGAGGGGGCGCTGTTGCGTCGGTGGGTGACCGCCGGTGCCGGCCGGCGTTACCCTGACGGTGTACCCCCCGTTGTATCGCGGCAGCTGGAAACGGAGCTTACCCTCATCGAGGAGCTCAACTACGACGGCTATTTCCTCACGATGGCGGAGATCGTCGGGTTTTGCCGTTCCCGGGGAATTCTCTGCCAGGGTCGCGGGTCCGCCGCCAATTCGGTGGTCTGTTTCTGTCTCGGTATCACCGCAGTTGATCCGGTGAAAATGCAGCTTCTCTTTGAACGGTTCATCTCCCGGGAACGGGCGGAACCTCCGGATATCGACCTTGATATCGAACACCGTCGCCGCGAAGAGGTGATTCAATACGTCTACGAACGCTACGGCCGGGACCACGCCGCGATGGTTGCCAATACGATCCGCTTCCGGACGCGCTTGGCGGTTCGTGAGCTGGGAAAGGTGTTCGGGTTTTCGGAGGTGAACCTTGACCAGCTGGCAAAACAGCTCGGCCACCAGGGGGCCCCACTTCCGGACGCGCTTGCCGCCGGTGGATTTGACACCGACCGGTATCGGGTGGCGCGCTTTGTGGAGCTGGTGGGGGAGATTATCGACACGCCGCGCCACCTCTCCATCCATCCCGGTGGATTTCTCCTGGGGCAGGACCCGATCGCCCGTATCGTCCCGGTGGAAAACGGCGCGATGGCGGGGCGTACGGTGATCCAGTGGGACAAATACGCCGTTGAAGAGATGAATCTGTTCAAGCTGGACCTGCTTGGCCTTGGCGCGTTAACCCATCTTGACTACGCGTTCCGGCTCATGGCGGAGCACCTCGGTATCGATATGGAAATGGCGTTGATCCCGCAGAACTGTCAAACAACGTTTGCAATGCTCCAACGAGGCGACACGGTCGGGGTGTTTCAGCTTGAAAGCCGCGCGCAAATGGCGATGCTGCCGCGGATGATACCGAAACGGTTTTACGATCTGGTGATCGAGATCAGCATCGTACGCCCGGGCCCGATAACCGGGGGGATGGTGCATCCGTATCTGCGCCGTCGCCACGGCGAGGAGCCGATTCACTATCCACATCCCGATCTGGAGCCGATTCTGGCCCGAACCCTCGGGGTTCCGTTGTTCCAGGAACAGGTGATGAAACTGGCGGTGGTCGCCGCGGATTACACCCCGGGGGAAGCGGATCAGCTGCGGCGTGATATGGCGGCGTGGCGTCGGCACGGACGCCTGGAGGCGCACCAGGAGCGGATCGTTGAACGGATGGTGTCCAACGGTATCGAGCGTCAGTTTGCGGAACAGGTGTTTGAACAGATCCGCGGGTTTGGCGAATACGGATTCCCCGAAAGCCACGCCGCCAGTTTTGCCCTGATCGCCTACGCCACCGCGTGGATGCGCGCACACTACCCGGTCATTTTCACCTGCGCCCTGCTGAACGCATGGCCAATGGGGTTCTATTCGCCGTCAACGATCGTGCACGACGCGATTCGCGCCGGAGTGACGGTGCGACCGGTGGATATCCGCTACAGCCGGTGGGAGTGTACGCTGGAGCCGATTCACCCGGAACCGGGGGAGGGTCCGAACGGGTCAGACGGACCGGCCAGCTCGACCGCCGACGGTGACGGCCACCTGGCGATCCGCATCGGATTCCGGTTTGTCAAAGGGCTGAGCGCCGAAGATGGAGAGCGAATTATACGGCGCCGGATCGACGGCGGGGATATCGCCACCCTTCGCCTCGATCGGGACCGGGCGCTCCGACTGGCTGAGGCGGGGGCGTTTGACGGACTCGGCGTGGACCGCAGAAGTGCGGTATGGCAGGCGCTGGGGGAACACGTCGTCGCGGAACGTGGTGAATTTTCTGCGGAACTGTTTGAAGTGCGCGAGAAAACGCCCCGATTCAGTCATCTTGAAGCGTTTGAGAAACTGTCCTGGGACTATCGCGCTGCCGGACACAGTACCGCGGCGCACCCGCTGGAACCGCACCGTGAGTGGCTCACCCGGCGCGCGTACCCCACTGCTGCGGAGGTTGCCGGGGCGAAGCACAACGAACGCGTCTCCTTTATCGGGATGGTCATCAACCGACAGCGGCCGTCCACCGCCGGTGGCACCGTCTTCATTACCCTGGAGGATGAGACGGGGTTTGTGAATTTGATCGTCTGGAAGAGCCGCTACGAGGAGCTCCGGCCGGTACTGCTTACCACACCGATTATCGCTGTGCGGGGTGTTATTCAAAAAAGTCACGGCGTGGTACATCTTATCGTGGAAGCCGTGTGGCCGGCGGAGCTGCCCTGGCCGGTAACCGCCGTGGAGAGCCGTGATTTCCATTGATTTTGCTGCCGACAATTGAACCATGAGACGATCGATATCTGTTGAACGGGACACCAGTCGGGCACTCCGGTTCATTCTGACGGCTTTCATCCTGGTGATAACCGCGGCGCCGACGTTTGCTGAAGCGGACCGGGATACCGAGACAGACCGCGAAACCACCTCCGGCAATCCCGACACACAGGCGATTCTCCTGCGTCATAATGTCAGTGAGGGCACCTACCGGCTGGTTTCAACCAACCGCCAGACGATCTCCCTGGACGGACGAATCGCCCGGGAGGCGGAAATTATCACCCGCGTGCGGATGAACCACCTTGGTGAGTCGGTGGAAACGGAGAGCGGAACCCCCGGCGGCGTTATCAACGCCGAATTCTTCCTGACCGAGGGAGACCGTCTTCCCGGCCAGGCTGTCGGACTTCGAGGCCGCTACGAAAGCCGTTTTGTTCGTACGCCGCGCGGTGAGATGGAGATCGATGACCGGTACATCATGCCGGTGGCGCGCGATTTTCCCCGCTTTCCCGAAGAGCCCGTGAGCCCAGGGGACCGGTGGTACGCCGAGGCGTGGGAGCTCCACGACCTGTCCGAGGGGTACGCCCTGTCGCGGCCATTGCGCTTTTCAGCCCTGGTTGCCTACCGTTATCTCGGGGTTCGTGAGTGGGAGGGCCGACGCTACCCGGCGATAGCCGTGGAGTATCAGATAGCGCATCGGGAGGAACGCACCGCCCGGCTGTACCCGCAAACCGTAACCGGAGCCTCAGAACAGACGCTGTACTGGAATCACGACGCCGGGCGTCTTGCCGGTTCCGTTGAGGAGTACTGGATCGAGTTTCACCTGTCCGACGGCCACACAATTCTGTACGAGGGCAACGCCACCACCCGAACCGTTGTGGCACACCCGTTGCAACGCACCACCACGACGCAGGAGCTGCAGGATGCGGTTACCGATGCGGAGATCGCCGACGTCACGGTGGAGGAGGGCGACGACGGAATTTCTCTTATCCTCGACGAGATCGGCTTTCCCCCGGATTCGGCGCGGCTTACTGCCGCGGAACGCGAGCGGCTTGACCGAATCGCCGAAATTCTGCGCCGCTGGCCCGATAACGACGTGTTGATCACCGGGCACACCGCTCTGGCCGGTACCCGGGAGGGACGGCGTGACCTTTCGCTGCGGCGGGCCCGTGTTGTCGGGGCATACCTCCTCAATCGTGGTATCCGTGAGCCGTCACAGATCCTCTTTCGCGGCGTAGGTGCAGAAGAACCGCGAGGGGATAACGCAACCGAAATCGGCCGGCGGCAGAATCGTCGCGTTGAGATTACAATTCTGGACAACTGAACGGGTATTCGGGTGACGACACGACCTTCCCGTGCGTACATTAACGGTTATGGCAAATTCAATTTCTCGAAGAAAACATATCGTTGAAGGTGCATGTATTGCCGATGCGGCGGCACTTGGACTCCACTGGATATACGCTCAGCCCAAAATTCGGCGCGCGGCGCCGGATAAGCCGGAGTTTCTCGAACCGGACCCCGCCAATTACGAGGGAGTACCCGCATATTTCGCCCACGGCAAACGGCACGCCGGCGATCTTTCGATGTACGGCGAGGGCGTTCTCGTAGCGCTCCGCTCAGTTGCGGAAACCGGGACGTTTGACTGGCAGCACTACGCCCGTGCGTTTGGGGAGCATTTTGGATTTGGCGGCGAATACGTCGGGTATATCGACACCCCGACGCGGATCACCCTGATAAACCGGATCAAACAGGGCGAGGCGCTGCTTGAATCGGCTATGTCCGTGCCGTTTGACGGCGAGGACAAAAAGAAACGCGCAAATCCTTCGTGGTCAGGCGCTGCGGGATGCCGTTCACGAGGCGATCACCCTCACAAAAGGTGACGACGCCCAGATCGCCCTGGCGGACCGGATGATTGAAATACTTGAGGGGGCACGAACGTTTCCCGGCGCTGACGATGACCAGCTGCCGGCGCTTACAAAAGTTCCCGTCCTGGTTGCGGCGTATTCTGACAACCCCGACCTGCTCGGCATTGTGGAAGAGGCGGTGCGCGTCACCAACAACAACGACACCGCCGTGGCCTGGGCGATCTTTGTTGCGCGGCTGCTCCAGTGGTCCGTACAAGACGACGCCGACATTGACGGTCTGAGCGGTGCGATCGAGCGGATCGCCAATGACAGTCCCGCAGTTGTGACCGACGCAATTACCGATATGCTTCGCCGGGTCGGTGATGACAACAAAAAAGTCACGATGAAGCTTGGCCCCGCCTGTGAGCTGAAAAGCGGTGTGCCGGTGGCGCTGCACAACCTTCTGGGGAGCTCCGATTACGTAGACGCAGTGCGGCGGAACATCTACGCCTGCGGAGACAGTTGCGGCCGCGCCATGGTCGTCGGCAGTCTCGGCGGTGCGCTCTTCGGCGGCATTCCCGATGACTGGCGCACCCGCGTTACCCGACGCGAGGAGATTTCCGGAGCTCTCGACACGATCGTGAGCTGATTACCGAGCGCCGGTCTCCGGGTTCCACGCACCCCTCCGGGCGGTTCGGGGACGCGTTAATCGGGGCTGCGCTGACAGACGGGACAGATATGGGTGGCCCGCTGTCCCACGATAATGCGGACGATTGGAACCCGACAGCGGGGACATGGCCGGCCGGTCTGCTGAAACACCTGCAGTTCCTCCTGGTTGCGCGCTCCGACGTGGTCTGGATGCGCTTGCATCCTGCGCGCGTCTCCGGGAAGGATAAAATTACTCTGACCACTTCCCAGGCTGGTACCCAGGTTTTTGATTCCCCGGCGGAGGACCGCGGGAATCGCCTCGTGCAGTGCACCGATCTCCGCCACGCTGAGGGAATTGCTCAGCCGTTGAGGGTGAATCTGCGCCCGCCAGAGCGCCTCGTCGGTGTAAATGTTCCCGAGCCCCGCCATAACGTGCTGATCGAGAAGCAGCGGCTTCAGCTGCCGGCGGCGGGCGCGAAGCAGACCGCCCAGCGCTTCCACAGTGAACGTTGGATCCAGCGGCTCCATGCCAAGCCGGGACAAGACGATCTGCGGATCCGGCGTGTACAGGACGCGGCCGAATTTACGCGGATCGTGGAAGCGCAGTTCCCGCTGGTCGTCGAGAAATAGTCGAACCCGTTCATACCCGGTCAGCGGATCGTCACACTGGCTCAGGTAAAGACGTCCGCTCATCCGCAAGTGAACCAGTATTGCTGCAGGTGTGCCTGCGGGCGGTGTCGCGGCGGTGCCGGGATACTCCGTCAGCAGGAGCATCCACTTACCGCGACGGGCAAGGTCGGTAATCGTCCGCCCGACAACTGCGTTCCGGAATACCTCCGATTCACCGCCGATACTCGGGGGCCACTGGACATCCAGATCAACGATCTCCCGACCGGGAAGCCCCGCAGCGCGCAGATCATCAACAACCGTCTGTACTTCCGGCAGCTCAGGCATCGCTACTCCTGACCGGCAAGACCGGGAAACCAGAACTCATGCAGTTTCTCGAGGGTCCCGTCCGCACGCACCGCCGCAAGACCGCGGTTCACCATCGTCTGGAGTTCCCCCTCGTCCATCCGGATCGCAAACGCGTACTCCTCTACGGTATAGGCCGGTCCGGCAACGCGCAGGAGATCGCCGTAGCGTTCATTGGAAAGTACGAAGTACTCCACTATTGCTGCATCGGCAACGATGCCCCCCAGGCGCCCCTGTGCCAGGTCCTCCACGGCGAGCCCCAGATCGTCGTAGGCGCGCAATCCGACACCCGGCGTGTTCCTGACCATCCGGGAGCCGGTGGTGCCGATCTGCGCTCCGACCTCTTCACCGGCGAGATCGGTGATCCTCTGGACGGCTGATCGACCCGATTTGACAACGAGGAATTGGGCGGCGGTAAAATACGGCTCCGAAAAGCGCATCACTCTGGTCCGTTCCTCGAGAAGCGTCACCGATGAGGCGATCATTCGGTAGTGTCCGGCGATCAGCCCGGCAAATATTCCATCCCATGCTACAGTTGTGAATTCCGGACGAAAACCCGCGCGGCGACCGATCTCCCGCAGGAGGTCGATGTCGAACCCGACGAGCTCGCCGTCCCGGTTGATATACTCCATCGGTGGCCATGTGGCGTCGGTCGCAACAGATACGGTCGGAAGGTCATCGAACGCGGCGGTCGTCGCCGTATCCCACTCCAGGGCGCTTTGCGCGAGGATCGGGGCGGGCGCAAAGACCGCGCCGATGATTCCGGTCAAAACGGCGGTAAGCAACGTGACGGGTCGCACAACATCGGTCATACCCGGAGCGTAACAGATTTTACGATATACTCACATCGATTGCACCACCGGCGCTGCCTTCGTTACCAGCCCCGGCTTCCCCACCAGCGCCGGCGGCCGGGCCTTTGACCGGTCTCTTCGCCGGATGGTAGATTGAAATTTCAGTTGTGGGGATGGAAATGATTACAACCGCACTCTCGATTCGGATCGTCTCGTCGTTTTTTTTCCTGGTCGTGGCGCGGTACTTCCGGGTGATTGGTCGGCGGAGCGAGTTTTCTCCCTTTGTCGAGATAGCCCTGGTGTTCCTCTTGCGGGACCTTGCCGCGATCACCCTGCCGGACGCGTTCTTCCCGTATACCGAAGCAGCCGCGTTCGCCGGCACCTATCTTCTGTTTTTGGGGTGGACCGGCGGGTACCGGCGTTCCAACCGTTCTTTCCGTCTCGCGGTGGCGTTTACCGGCGTCGTGACGCTCGTGGTACTCCTGTCCCGCATCGCCCCGGCGGAGCTGGGCAGTGCGGGGCGGTTTCTTTTCTGGTTGTTTCCTCCGGGCATGATCGCCTTCGGATTTCTGGGAATCACCCGAATCGACCGCTATACCTCGCCGCGCGGATTCGATATCGAGATGCTGCAGCCGTGGCTCCAGGCGCTCCTCGTTGTGCTCGCGATGGTACACATGGTGGTGCCGTTTTTGCCGGGTCAGTCTGCGCTTATCCTTGGATGGCTGGATATGGCACCGTTCCTCGTTACGATGTTTTTTCTGTTCAACCTGTACGTTGTCGAGCTCAGAGGGAAAGGGAGAAGTCTGCGGCGCAATGCGCAGTCCATTTTTGCGTTCCTTTCCGGCGTGGGAAACGCGTTGGGGCAGGATACGACGCCTGCCGCAATCCTCACATCAGCGATCGACACGATGGTGGATGCTACCGACGGAGACGGGGGTGTGGCCGTGATCGTGGAGCGTGCCGGTTCCCGCGTGTGTGCGGTGAACGGACTGTTTCCACCGCCATTCGCGGTGCCGGACGTGGTTAAAACGAAGCCGGGTGCTCTGCAACGGTATCTGGAGTCGATGACCGTCACCGATGACGTTCCGATCTGGGCCGAAGCGCTCCGTACCGGGCGCCCTCGATTGATCGCCCGCGCTTCCGGGGACCTCCATTACGCACAGCACGCAACAGACCGGACATTCCTTCTCCGGTCCGTTCTGGTTCTTCCGCTGTATGTTCGAGGGCGCGTACTGGGCCTGCTCAGCGTCATTCGTCGCGGAGGGTCTCAGGATTTCACCCACTCCGATTTTGATCACGCCCGGACGATGGCCAATTTCGTGGCCGTGACCCTTGACAACTACTTCTCCTACATCCGCATGGCTGAAGGGCAGCGCCTGCAGCGGGACGTGGAGATCGCCGGAGAGATTCAGGCGGAACTGCAGGCTGCCGCTGATATTGAACGCGGGATGATCTTTTTTTCCGGGCTGAACAGACCGGTTCGCGGTCTCGGTGGCGATTACTACGACGTGATTCCCCTGGACCGGGACAGAACCGCCGTCGTGATTTGCGACGTATCCGGAAAAGGAGTTCCCGCCGCACTGGTTATGGTGATGGTGCGGACAATTGCCCATATCGCCTTGCAGGAGACTCAGGATGCCGGAATCGTTTTATCGCGCATCAACACCGGACTGACCGGTTCAGTGGCGCCGGATCGCTTCGCGACGGTCAGTGTCGCAATCTTTGATCCTGAGAACGATCGGGTCTCCTACGCAAATGCGGGGCACCACCCGCTGATGCTTGCCAGGACGGATGGCGGTGATCCGGGCGGTGGAATTGATGAGATTGACGCGGAGGGGCTTCCCGTCGGGATAGAGCCCGACGGAGACTATACGTGTCGGCAGATATCGTTCCCACCGGGTACGACCGCGCTTCTGTACACCGATGGGGTCGTCGAGGCACTCAATTCCGCAGGAGAAGAGTACGGCACTGAGCGCGTCACCGCTGCGCTCGGACGCGCTACGGCGCAAGACCGCCACAGTCGTATTGTTCTCGACGAACTCATGGCGGACGTAGACACGTTTATCGGTGGTGCGCCGGTTCAGGACGATATTACGATGCTTGTCTGTTCCAATCGGAGCCGGTTACATCCGTTGCAGAACGGTGAGTAGGTAGAGTTTCAGGTACATTTCGAACGCCTTGCGACGGGTAATCCGGTCAAAGGCGGTGTTGCCGGCGATCCGCTTGGCGATCTCCTCGATGCGCTTTCGATCCGGCGCCTGCATCGTCCGGGAGTAGCGCATCCGCCGCAGCATGTCGCGACAGAGCGAATTAACGTCTTCAACCAGATTGTCCCGTTTGACCGGATCCAACAACGGGTTCCACTGGTCTCGCAACTTTTTGAGCTTCTGATCTGCGGTCTCGTCGCTGTTGAGATACTCCTGTTGCATTGTGGAAAGGTCTTCGTAGAACTTTTTTCGCTTCGCCTCTGTTGCGCTTTTATCGGTGGATTTGTCCGGTTCCGGCTCAACAGAAGCCTGTGCCCGCCGAGTCAGTGCGGCTGC
>JAQIBO010000343.1 GCA_027859055.1 Spirochaeta sp. | reverse complement strand
GTGCCCTGGCGGAGTGCCTCTTTGGCGCCCGACGCCTGACCTCCGGTTCGATCCGTCTCCACGGGAACAAATTGGACACACGATCGATTCTCAACGTGATCAAGTCCGGTGTTTCCATGGTTCCCCGAAACCGCAAAGAGCGTTCGATCCTGAAGGACCTGTCGGTGAAGGATAATCTCTCCATGGCGTATTTCACGAGCGCCCACAAGGGCGTCGTGATCCACACGCGCGAGGAGAACACCCGCTTTGAGGAGAAACGGCAGCAGACCAACATTCGGGTGGGTAATCCCGACGATCCGATCACCTCGCTCAGCGGCGGCAACCAGCAGAAGGTGGTATTCTCGCGCTGGTCCGGCCTCGAGAGCGATGTCTTTATCCTCGACAACCCGACGCAGGGCATCGACGTGGGTGCCAAGTTCGAGATCTATCAGCTTATCAACAAGCTTGTGGAAAACGGCAAGAGCGTCATCATGTTCAGCTCCGAGTTTCCCGAGATCTACAAAATCGCAGACCGCTGCATCGTGATGTACAAGGGCGAAATCAACAAAGAGTTCGCCCGGGAGGACCTCAATGAGGTGGACGTCATGTACTACGCAACCGGGTCCAATAGAAAGGCTGGCTGAACATGAAGAATTTGTCTGCAAATCGTGACTGGAAGGGCGCCCTCAAGCACCTCTTCGTCAATTATAACTACGTGTTCTCGTTCGCCTTGCTGCTCATCGTCGGGCGGTTCGCCAGCGATCAGTTTATTACGGTGGCAAGCATCTCCAACCTGATACGGTCATCGGTCTTCATCGGGATCATCGCGCTCGGCATGACGCTGACGATCATCTCGGGAAACATCGATCTGTCAGTGGGCTCGATTCTTGCGCTTGCGGCGGCGATCAGCGTCTCGGTGTTCAACGGTTCCGGGAGCGTGGTGCAGGCGCTATTTGCGGCGGCAGCGGTTGGCGCCGGTCTGGGACTGATAAACGGACTCTTTGTCGGGTACGCCCGGATGGCCTCCTTTATCGTAACGCTGGCAACGATGACCGCGTACCGCTCGATCACCGTGCAAATGGGGCAGGGGGGGCCGCTCCTCACAGACAACACGCTGTATTTTGAGAACCTCCGCTGGATAGGGTACGGCCGTCTTGGCGGTCCGCGGGGACTCCCGTACCTCGTCGTGGTCTTCATCGCCCTGACACTGATCATGTGGTTTGTGATGAACAAGACCAAGTTTGGCCGCTACGTGTACGCGGTCGGGTCCAACGAGACCGCTGCCAGACTCACGGGAATCCGCGTTACCGGCGTCAAAGTCTCGATCTTCACGATTACCGGTCTGCTCACCGGAATCGCCGCCTTTCTCTATGCCGCCCGCTTCGGATCGGTGGACGTAGCCACCGCGGGACGCATGTTCGAGCTGGATGTAATCGCCGCAGTTGCGATCGGCGGTACGATGATGTCCGGCGGACGCGGCACGATCCAGGGAACGTTCTTCGGGGCGGTGATCATCTACTCGATCGACGCGATTCTCTCGGCGTATCAGGTACCGGCGTTCGTCAACGACTTCATCAAGGGCGTTTTGATCCTCGGCGCGGTCCTGCTCCAGAAAGTCCTCGACCGCACGCGCGACGAGTAACTGTCCTGACAGGGGAATGTAGCCGTGTTTTTCCTGGGGGTGTGAGGCGATCAAGCGCGCCCGCAACCGTCCCGCAGAGCACCATCACCGCAACCGTCAACACCACCCGCTTCACATCGCTACCCCCCGGGAACTGTAGACAACATCCCGGTCAGCGTTCCCGGAGGCCCCCATTTTCGCTATCTTTTCCGCGTGGCAAAGAAGTTTAAGGATTACTACGACGCAGAATGCGCCCTCCTGATCGCCTCCCGCCTCGTCGAGGTGCTGGGCGCGGGAGGCTTTGAACGGAACGGTTTCGTCGCTGAGATCTCGGCCCGGCTTGAGGAAGGCCCTCCCTTCAGCGCACGTCAGGACATTTTTGCGGGGGCGCTGGAACGCCATCTTCCGTCCGACTACTCGACCGCCGTCGAGTCGCTCACCGCAATCCTCGGTCCGCCACTCCAGCAGCCGGAAGGAATGTTCACCCATGGGTGGTGGCTGTGGCCGAGCGTGGGGTGTGATCAGGGAGTGGGAAGCGGAACTCACCGATTCCGCCGGTGCCCGCGGCGGTGGCGCAACGGACGGCTCTGAGGAGGTGTCCGAGCGGGTAACTCGCTGGATCATCCGACACGGCACGCGGAGTATTCGGAAGCGGAGGGCTCACAAGGAGCGAGTGCTACTTGAAACATCGGAGCTCACAAGACTGACGGTACGTTAGGGTGTCCGGGAGACGCTCCACACTTCCCGATCCCGCAATCCAGGCCAGGGAAATCGAGGCCTCTTGCCCCAATATAGTTTAGAGACTAAACGGGTAACACGATAAACTCACAATCGGTGGTCGGGCTGCATGAAAATTGGGACTCCACTACGTGGGCGAGAACCAAACCGATATCCTTCCGCGCTCCCCGATGGATTCCTTGTCGTGCGGCCGGCCGTGATGCAGAAAGGCCGTCCAGCGTGAAAATTTCGGTCTGTCTACTCTTCTCCTTCGGGACACGACTCTTTCGGGCAGTATATCAATCCGTAGGTAGCAAGTGGGCTGCAATATCGGCGAAATCAATTTCCACGGAGTCACCAATCTCCAGGAAACCTTCTTCGACGGGGTTGTAGGTCACTGCCTGAATCGTCCTGTCACTTCCATTAACGGTGATAGTGTACTCCGCAGTCGGTCCGAGATAGACACGCTTCTCTACCGTCCCGGTAAGCAAGCCAGTTGTCTTGGTGCCAGCGCTTCGCGTTACCCGTAGGGACTCTGGGCGTACTACCGTGAGGGCTTCGTCTCCAGGAGAATAGGTGCCCTGAAAACTGTGCACCTCTCTGACACCTCCTTCGTAGGCGACGGAAACTGTCTCGGAAGTTGCCGAGTTGACACGACATGGTACAAAGTTGGCGCGACCGATAAAGTCCGCAACGAAGTAGTTTGCCGGTCGAGAGTATACTTCGAAGGGTGTGCCGACCTGCATTATTCTCCCGTGATTCATGACAACGATGCGGTCTGAAACGGTCATGGCTTCCGCCTGGTCATGAGTGACATAGATACTGGTAATCCCGAATTGCTGCTGAACTCTCCTGATCTCTACCCGCATCTGTTCCCGGAGCTTGGCGTCGAGGTTTGAGAGGGGTTCATCAAAAAGGAGAACCTTTGGTTGGTTGACGATCGCCCGGGCGAGGGCAACCCGTTGTTGTTGCCCACCGGAAAGCTGATCGGGACTTCGATGGTACAGGTCGGTCAAGTTCATGACTTCCATAATTGCCATGACCTTCTCTTTCACAGCGTTCGCTTTTAACCCGCGCAACTCAAGGCCAAAACCGATATTCTGCCCGACGGAGAGATGGGGGAAGATCGCGTAACTTTGGAACACCATCGATGTATCTCGACGATTGGGAGGTAAATGACTTACTTCCTGACCACCGATCCACACAGATCCGGCGCTTGGGGCCTCGAAACCAGAAATGATGCGTAAGGTTGTCGTCTTCCCGCAGCCGGAAGGACCCAGAAAGGTCACCATTTCGCCCTCGTTTATCTCCAGAGAGACATTCTCGACCGCGGTAACCCGCTTGTCCGGCTGATCGGGATCGGAGAAGTACTTATAGATCGAATCCAACTTGACGCTCATGAATTATACTCCTAAACCTGTAACAGCTTACCGTGGTAGCGGCTAAACCACGTTACCAATATGAATCGAATCATCGCCATCGCAATCAGGATGATTCCGACAAGTATTACACTGAAAGCAGCAGCGGCACCGAGGCGTCCCGACTCCACTTGGGCCATGATCTGGACTGTCATGAGATTCCAACGAGCAGAGACAAGAAAAATCGCCGCGCTCACCGCGGTCATAGCCCGGACAAAGGAGAAAACCAAACCGGAGAAGAAAGCTGGAACCATTAGGGGTAAGGTTATTCGTCGGAAGCTTGCCCGCGAATCAGCTCCAAGGTCGACAGCGGCCTCTTCTATGGCGGGATCAACTTGCCGGAGAATTGCAATGCCCGACTGAATACCCACCGGGATATATCGGAAAATAAAGTTGAGAGTCAGGATTGCAAAGGTGCCGGTGAGAATGAGGGGCCGCTGGTTAAAGGCAAGGATGTATCCGATACCAATAACCGTTCCGGGCACCGCGAAGCTCAGCATTGACGAGAATTCCATGAAGCGGCGGCCAGGAAAGCGGCGGCGGATAACGAGAAAAGCGATCACCATACCTAGTACGCCCGCCACCGGAGTTGATGTACCGGCGATGATCAGGGTGTCTTTTACCGCTCCAAACCCAACCCCGAAGACGTAGCGAAAGTGATCCATCGTAAAGGTGTTGTCGCTTCCCCACACACGGGCAAAGGCTCCCCAGAGGATCGTAGCGTAGATCATGACGATCGCGGCCGAAACGAGTATACACAGGGCGAAAAGAATCCACTGCATTGTGGGACTGACCAACTTGGTTGTCGATGTAGTCGGTTTCCCGGTGATAGTCACGTACTGTTTACGACTAACCCAGTACTTCTGCAGAATAAATGCGCTTACTGCGGGAACCAAAAGAATCACCGCTAGAGCTGCACCGCGGGGAAGGTTATACATCCCTGTAATTTGAAGATATGCCTGTACCGAAAGAACGGGGAATTGGCTCCCGGCAAGTATCAGGGGATTTCCAAAATCTGCCAGTGTCTCAATGAATAAAACGAGCATCGCCGAAGCTATGCCGGGAACGGTCAGTGGTAGAGTAACCCGGGAGAAAACCTTCCAACGGGAGCCGCCAAGATCCATCGCCGCATCCTCAAGAGTAGGGCTGATCGATTCCAACACGCCTTTAAGCGTGATATATGCAACGGGAAAGAAGGTGATTACCTGTGCGAAGAGTAGCCCACGGAAACCATAAATCTGAATGTTCCGGAGCCCCAAAAGCTGCGAGGAGATAAGACCATTCCGTCCGAAGAGCATGATGATCGCCATGGCACCGATAAAGGGCGGTGATACGATCGGTACGATAGCGATCAAATGCAGTACTTTCTTAAAGGGGGCGGCGGTTCTGGTCAAGGTAAAGGCAAAAAGAAAACCCACAAGGCTCCCCAGGACAGCGGTGCAGAACCCCATGAGAATACTGTTAAAGAACGCGCGTCTGAGAAACCAGGAAGAAAAGATACCGGCGTAGGGCTCAACGCTCCAGTTGCCAGCCTTGTCATGGAGGCTGGTGAGCAATACCCGAGCCAGGGGGAAGAGAATAAAAATTATAAGCGAGGCGAGAATTGCCAGGATAACGACAATTAGTACCGGATCTCCCGCAAGGCGACGCCAGGCGAGGACGGACTGCTTCATGCCTCCGGTAATCGAACGATGTTCCCGCATTGGTGGTAGCTCCTACAGATATGATTCGGAAATCAAGAACAATAGCCGCGCCACCCCACTGTCTGAGGTGGACGGCGTTTCGTGAGTTACTGCGCGGGAAGAACCTCTTCCACCCAGCGCTCCACGAGGCGTTCCTTGTTTTCACCGGCCCATGTTGGATCAACGGGTATCGTGCGAAGACTATCGAAGGAAGGCATGCCTGCGCCGAGCTCGGCGTTGGGATTGACGGGGTAGAAGTACGTCTTGGCTTCGGTCAGGACATTTTGTCCTGCCGTCGAGACGATCCAGTCTACAAGTTCTCGGGCTGACGCTTCATTCCTGGCGCCTTTCAGAATTGAGATTGCGGGTGCCTCGTATCCGACGCCCTCTGAGGGGAAGATGACCTCAACGGGGTAGCCTTCATCGGCAAACTGAAAGAACGCGGGAGTGAACTGGATACCGATTGGAGCTTCACCAACGGCTACCGCCTGGGATGGCGCAGTTCCGGAACTGGTGTATGTCTGGATATTCGGATTGAGACGACTCATGTACTCAAATGCGGCGTCTTCCCCCCGAGCTTGTACAAGGCTGGTTACAACGTTGTATGCGGTACCCGACGATTGAGGAGACGGCATCTGGATAAGACCACGATACTCCGGCTTGGTCAGATCTTCCCACGATGTGGGGGCAGCGATTCCTTCCCGGTCCAAGGCTTCCGTATTTACGGCGATAGCCATAGGATTCATGTAAAAGGAAGTCCAGTAGCCGTTAGCATCACGGAACTGCTCAGGGATCTCCATCGTCGCATCGGAGCTATGGGGAATGGTTAGTCCCCGGTCACGGGCAAGAATGTGGTTCTCGTTGGGCGCTCCCATCCACACATCAGCCTGGGGATTATTCATCTCCGCTTCAATACGGGCGAGGGCCGGGCCGGTGGAGAGATGCACAAAGGCAACTTCAATTCCGGTATCGGCGGTGAATGCATCAAGGACTTTCTTGGCGTTTGCCTCGTCCACACTGGAGTAGATCACCAGTTCACCGGGGCCTTCCGCAGGCTCAGCCTGTCCCGACGCCGTCACTGTCATCGGTACAAGGATGGTCGCGGCGAGCAGCAAAAATACAATTCGTCTCATTACAATACCTCCTATAGGTAGTTTGTCCAAAGATATGCAATTACTGTGCCAATAAAATTATTCTGGAGAGAACAGAGCATTTCGCTACGAATATCGCTGTGAATGCCCTCTGCCGGCTGTACATTTGCCCACGCGTGTGCAAGGGATGCACACTATGTTGCACAGTCTGCACACAGCGCCTACAAATATTCGTCGGCAGATATTCCGTATCGAGCGATGCGATTGTACATCGTCCGTCGAGAGAGACCGAGGGACAGGGCTGCGTCGGTTTTATTGCCCCCGGTTTGTCGTAGCGCGTTGATGAGCAGTTCCCGCTCATCGGTTTCTACACCATCATGATGTCTGTTTTTACTGGCGGAACCGAGTTCTTCAAGAACCATTTCCCCTGTGATTCGCTCGGGTCGATGTACGACGATGATCCGCTCGAGAATGTTTTGTAGCTCCCGTACGTTACCTGGCCACGGATGCGAGTCAAGAGCTGTCCATGCTCCCTCGTCGACAACTGGTTCCGGGAGTTGCTCCCTGGTGCACGTCTCCTTCAAGAAAGCTCGGCCTAGCTCCGGAATATCACTGCGGCGGTCCCGGAGCGGTGGAACGTGAATCGGTACAACGTTGAGTCTATAGTACAAGTCTTCCCGGAATCGACCTTCCGACACCAAGGTGAAAAGGTCCTGATTGGTCGCCGCGATCAACCGAACGTCGACCTGGACGAACTCCGTTCCTCCTACACGATTAAAACTACGCTCCTGGAGGACGCGTAACAAGGACACCTGAGTAGCCATCGAAACTTCCGAGATTTCATCAAGGAAGAGAGAGCCTCCGCCGGCTACCTCGAAGAAGCCTTCCTTGCGACTTTCCGCTCCGGTAAAGGCACCGCGTTCGTATCCGAAGAGTTCTGACTCCAGAAGATGATCGTTAAAGGACGCACAATGGACGGGAACAAAAGGTTCGTGGTTACGACGACTTTGGTTGTGAATAGCCCGGGCGATAAGCTCTTTCCCCGTCCCGCTCTCACCAAATATCAACACCGTGGAGTTGCTTGCAGCGACGGCGGCGATACGGCGATAAATTTTTATCATCGTGTCACTGGAACCAACCATCGTCCGTTCTGGCTTTTGACTTGTCGGACCGGCGAGGGCCTGATGGATCACTTCTTTTAGCCGATCGTAATTTACCGGTTTGGTGAGATAGTCAAATGCTCCACCTTTCATCGCATCCACCGCCCCCTGAATCGTCGCAAAGGCGGTAATAAAGACGAAGCGCAATGACAAGCCTTGCGTCTTGAGCATTGCGGCCAACTGCAGTCCGTCGATTTCGTTCATTCTGATATCGCACAGGATTAGATCGGGCTTTTCATGAACAGCGCGGCGATACCCTTCGCGACCTCCCAGCGCGGTAACGACACGAAAGCCTTGGCTGCGGAGAAACGTATCCAGGACAGTGAGGATGTTTTGTTTGTCGTCGACGACGAGAATCGTCCGTTTCTCCGATTGCGGATCGGTCATCGCGTAACGTCCTTCCTATGCATGTCGTATCCGTCCTGAGTAGAATCACAAACGGGCAGGGTGATTGAGGCACGAACCCCACCGCCCCGACCATCTTCCACTGTCAGATCTCCACCGTGATGATCTATGACGGTTTTACAAATGGCAAGACCCAGACCTGCTCCATGATCTTTGGTGGTGACAAAGGGGGCGAACAGATCTTGCTTGATCGATTGAGAAATCCCCGGCCCATTGTCATCGACGTGAACCAATCCCATGCCGTCGACACGATCGATAGAGACGACTATTTCGTTTCCTTCCGAACACGCCTCGACCGCATTCATAAGTAAATTGACCAAGACCCTTTTTACTTGGTCTCCGGAAACGTGGACCGGAACCGAAGGTGATTCTTGTTGTACTGTTAGGAGAATTTTCCGTTGGCTGCTCAGAGGGGATACCAGCAATACGGCGTCTTCCGCCAAGATACGTAAATCCCAGATTTTTTCGTCCGGAATGTCAAAGCGTCCGTACCGCAGGAACTCAGAGACGTAATGGTTCAGATTTGCGACTTCCTCATGGATGATATCGAGGAATTGAAGGTGTTCGTCGCCCGTTCCGTGTATTCGCCGGAGTACCTCCACCGCTCCACTGACTGCTTCAAGAGGGTTTCTGATTTCGTGAGCCAAGGAAACGGAAATTTCGCCAAGCGTCCGGAGACGCTGTCGTTCGTGTTCCTCCCGATGAAAGTGCTCCAATCGGGATCTCATAGTATTGATCGCTTTGGTGACCGTGACGATTTCTCCTGCGGCCCGCCGAGGATATGGAATCTTCTCGCCTTCAACTCCCGGCGCCAGAGACTCAACAGCGTAGACGATCGCGTCAAGAGGGTTTACGACTTGGAGATGGAGATATGTTCCAAACACGACGCCCACCGCCACCTGTACGAGTAAGACGATTAGGAGGATCATCGTGGTACGTTGCGATCGTTCTTGAGCTCTTTGAAGTGACAGTCCGACTTCTGCTCTACCAAATACGCGTGTCTCACCTCCGGATGCAATCGTAATCGGCTGTTCGAGGATCAGATCAGCCCCGGTCTCCCGATAACGACGGGTGAGATCATTGGTGTGGGTAAGAACCCACCCCTGTCGTTCCCGGTTTGTATCGGCAACGATACGGCCACTATTATCGATGACACGGGCGAAACGAACGTCCGAGTGTGTCAATAACGAGTCTACCTGCCGTTCCAAGCGGTCGAAGTGGCGTGTTACCAGAGACTCCGCCGCCATCTCGGTTAACGTCGATACCAGAACGGAAGCTCGTTCGCGGCTTTCTTCGTGCATAATTGCCCGTTGCCGCGCAATGTTGTAACCGCCGTGGGCAACCATCAAAACGATCATGACGCCGAATGCGATCCCGACCTTAGTCTGTAACGGCACGATGGGACCTCCATGACTGGACGGCGCGATTCAAGAGTTCTGTCTCACGTTCGGAGACAAAATCTGACGCATTTAACGGGTAGATTGAAAACTCAAAATCTTCCGCTCGTGACGATTCTTGGAGTACTTTACGGATGGACTCGTGGTCGTTCCGACGGGTGTCAGAACGTACAAGAAGGAACCAAGAGGGAATAACATCGGACCGAGCGATCACCCGTACGTTTCGGACATAATCTTCGTATACCGGCGACCTCAGAAGTTCTTCTGATACGACACCCACGCTATTCCAGCCGTAAGACGTTCCCTTCAAGATGCTGGTCTCTGTGTCAACGAAATGAAAGTGAGGTTCCATTAGTTCTAGATCCGCGAATAAGAGTGTTGTAAGGGCCAGCATCGCGGGATAAACCAGTACATCCACTACGGTAATGTCTTGTCCGTCGATCTGAGCAGGAGTAAATGCAAGGGATCGTGCAGGTACGATGACCGCGAATCGCTGCTTAAAGGGCCGCTCCCCGTCGGCTCTTCCAGCGAGACCGATGGGAACGGCGGGAATCTCCTGGATTAATGCGTAGGTTGCAACCGAATCAAGAATAACGGCATCGGCCCGGCGACTGCGTAACCGTTCCATCACCTCTTCCTGGCTACGCTCAATACTCAGCCGGATGTCTAAGGCGCTCTGAGCCGAAACGGCAGAAACGAGCGGCTCCCATCGTTCCAGTTCATCGGGGCCGGAACGTATCGCAGGTACGGATAGAATATATGGAGGTCCCTCCGCCATCACAGTTGTAACGGTTCCATAGCAGAGAATTACGAGGAATAAGGAAATGCCCCCTACCGGTCGCCTGCGGTTCATGGCATGCAATTATATACTGCCCTGGGCGCCCCGGCGACAGGGCTTGGCCCGTGATCCAGGCTTTTCGACAGCCTGGGCCCCGATCATGCTACATTCCGCGAGGCGCTGGTAAGAATCGGAGACCGACTGAAAAGCCAACTGGGTGAGGAGTGTCACCGATCGACGAGCGTAGTCAGCTCTGCCTCGAGGATCCCGTAATCTCCCAAGTGGGCGTGCATCAGGCTCTTCCACAATCGCCCGTGGTTTGGCACGTGGGCGTGGAGGAGTTCGTGTACGATCACATAATCCTGCAGCGCCTCCCGAAAATCCAGGAGCGCGGAATCAAACGTCAAGCGGCCGGTCGTGGAGTAGGACGCCCACTTGGTAGTCATCGGTCGTGTCGATATAGAGGTCACGTGGGTGTCAAGCTTGCCGGCCCAGTCTCGTACCCGCTGTTTGAATTGCTCCTTTTGCATCGGTGTCACCGCTCCAGGTTGGAAAAAAGTGCGTCCACGATCCGGGTAACCTGGTCGAGGTCGTCTACTTCGGCAAACACGGCAAAGGTGATCTTGTTTCGCAGTTCGCGCAGTTCCGCCTCACTGGACTGCCAGTTGGGGTGGTTGAGAAACGCGGCCCGTACGTTGGTACTGACGCTCTCGGCGGCTTCGACGCCTGCCTCGCGCAGCGTCTCAAATACATAGAACGTACGGCTGTCAAAACCCTTTTCCGCCTGTTGTTTCTTGCGCGCTTCGTTCTTCCGGATCGCCTCAAGCAGGTCGTCCAATGCATCCTGGGTGGTGACCTGTCGGCCTTCGTACTGCTCCTGAATCACCCTGGCCCGAACGGCCATCGCGACCAGGAACGGGTCATCGCTCTTGTCCTCCGCCACCTTCTCGATGCTCTTGATCAGATTGATCACTTTGGTGCCGTCGCCGGCGTGTTTTTTCTTGATGAGATCGACGGTCTCCGCGTTTATTTCAACGAGCTCGCCAACTGATGTAACGCCATAGGTGCCGACGTTCTCGCGTACAAGATCATTGGTCTTGGCCTGAAAATCACGATCCACGTAGACCGTTTTTGTGTAGGCCTTGCGGACAACGTGGTACATCGCGGAGAGGCTCGCGTAGTCGGCGATGAACGGCCGCAGAAACGCGTCGGGTGAGATGATCTCGTAGAGCATCTCGATCTCCTTGTATTTCTTAAAGAACTCCTTCCGCCGTTCGGGGTTGCGGAAATGCTCGATCAGGGTATCGACGTCCGTGTCGTTGAAGGTGTCGCCAATCAGGCCGAGGTACTCGGGCGCCCTGGACTCCATCTTGTTCTTGAAGAGCACCTTCAGGAGCTTCAGGTCTTTGACGATCGCGTTGATCTCATCGCTGTCAAAGGCGAGGGCGGTCTCGAGCTTGTCAAAGATACCGACGAAATCGAGGACAAAGCCGTGGGGCTTCACCATCTGCTGCGCCTCGTTCTCGTAGGGGCGGTTTACACGGGCGATCGCCTGCAGCAGGGTGTGGTCACGCATCGGCTTGTCGAGATACATCGCGTAGAGGAGCGGCGCGTCAAAGCCGGTGAGCAGTTTCTCGGTGACGAGGAGGATCTTCGGTTGCTGGTGGCGCTTGCCAAAGCTCTTGCGGATCTGGCGTTCTTTTTTTGAGTCGATGTGAAACTGCTTGAGCAGTTCGGAGTCGTTGTTGCTGCCGGTGTAGACGACCTCGGAATACTCCGACGGGAGGCCCATCTCCGCAAATACGGCATCGAGGGCGTGTTTGTAGTGGGCGCACGCCTCACGGTCCACCCCAACGAGGAACGCCTTGTAGCCAAGCGGTTCGACGTTCTCCACGTAGTGCCGGGCGACAAACCGCGCTACCTGCTGGATTCGGTCGGTGCCCTTGAGGAAGTTTTTGAGGTTGACGGCGCGCTCAAGGATCTTGTTGAGCTCCTCGATGTCGGCCACACCCTCCGCCTCGGCCAGGGAGAGAAACTCCGCATCCAGCGTCTCGTGCGGGACGAGCATCTCGTTGGGGGCAAGCTGGTAGTAGAGCGGCAGAGTGGTACCGTCCTCGATGCTGTCGGCGATCGAATACTTGTGCAGGTAGCCCTGATCATCCTCGCACCCAAAGGTCTTGAAGGTGCCCCTGCCGTAAACGGTCTTGTCTACCGGGGTGCCGGTGTAGCCGATGTAGGTGGCGCTTGGCAGACCCGCCATGAGGAAGTTGCCAAGGTCGCCGCCGGTGGTGCGGTGCGCTTCGTCGATGAGGACGTAGATGTTGGACCTCGTGTTGAGATCCGCCGGCATGTCGCGGAACTTGTGGATCATCGTCACGATGATGCCCCGGTATTCGTCTTACCGGAGCTGGTTGAGCCGGGCGATGCTGCTCGCGTGCTCCAGGTTGCCAAGGCCGAGTGCGGCGAGGTTCTTGAGCATCTGGTCTTCCAGCTCGTTGCGGTCGATCATCAGGAGAACGGTCGGCTTGTCCGCCTCCGGCGCGCGGAAGAGCCGCTCCGCCGCCTTGATCATCGTGAACGTCTTGCCGCTGCCCTGGGTGTGCCAGACCAGCCCGCGCGTGCGCGCGGGATCAAGAGCGCGGCTGACGGTCGCCTCCACGCCGCCGGTCTGATGCTGGCGCAGGATGTATTTATTCAGCTCCTCGTCCTTCTCGGCAAAGACGATGTAGTCCTTCAGGAAGGCGAGCACCTGCGGGATCGCGCAGAAGCTCTTCACCTTGGCTCCCAGCTTGCCGACCTCCTCATCCTTCCAGTTGAAAATATTTCGCCGCACCGTGTTCCAGCTCACCCCGTAGGAAAAGCCGATGGCGTCGGTGGCGGTGAAAAGCTGCTGCGACACGAACAGCTCGGGCGTCTCGCGGTGGTAACGGCGAATCTGGTCCACTCCCAGGGCGATTGCCTCGTCCTTGTTGGCGTTCTTGCACTCGATCACCAGTACCGGGATGCCGTTGATGAGACAGACGACATCCTCCCGCGTGCCATAGTGGCCGTTGTGAAAAGCCCACTCCTCGGTGACTTCGTAAACATTGCGCGCCGGATCGTCGTAATCGATCAGGATCAGGTCGCGCTCGCGCTTCTCTTCGTGGTCGAAGAACTTGCCGCGGTTGCGCAGGTGCTCGACGAATTCCCGGTTGCCGTAGATGTCGGTATGGAGATGGCGGAATCCCGCGGCCGCGGGATTCCGCCCCTTTTCAGAGTAGCGCGGGTTGAATGTGCGCACCTTGGCGTCGAGTAGGTCGTCGAAGAAGAGTGAGCGGTTCTTGGCGCGGTCGGCGGGTGGGACGTCCGGACTTGTGCCGCCATAGCCCTTGGGCGACGGCGTATCAAACCCGCGCCGCTGCTCGGCTTTCTCTCTTGTAACAAAAGACCACCCTATCTCTTGCGCGTAGGCAAGGATGCGAGCTTGAACTGTCTTATGTTCTCCGGGTGTGGGCATTGAATCCTAGAGCAATCCCCACGGTTGCTGAGCTTCGCGGGTGTAGTAACCGAGCCCACCATTATTGGGGTAATTGTTATGATCAAACCTTGGCATCGCGTCCATCAGCGGTGCCTTTTTAAATGGGATATGGATCACGTGCGCCGTTTGATTGTCAATCCGTTGAGCAAGTGCCAAAGGCCACAAAGGCCGTAGGTCGGCAGGTGCGAGGATGCTCGTGTAATCCGTGTAAGCGGCGATGATCGGAATCTTGCAGGTGTCGATCGCTTGGCTTATTTCAAAAGGCACCCAGTCCGTATCGTTCTTCGTGGTTTTTCCGATAATAAGAACCATGTTCTTGGAGTTCTTTAGTCGTTCAAGAAGTCGTGCTCTTAGTGTTGCCCTCATGCTGGAATCTCGGACAGCTGACGTCTTCTCGTGACTGTTGATCATCGAGAAATCGTCATCCGTCTTGGCTGACCAAGCTTTCATCAGGTTGTAGTAGTCAATGTCAGACTTCCCCGGTTGATTTGTGCCGTCCGCATGGAAGGCAATGTATGTTCCGTTTCGATATGCCATAATTATTCCTCCCAGTGCTTCTTAACGTCTCGTAGATCGATCTCCTCGAAACGATCAGGGTGAAGAACGATGCGGATCACCTCCGTGATCCGATTTTCTTTCGTCTCGGTAATTGCCGAAAGAATGATCAAATTCAGCAGGTCGCGGGATGGAAGACCAATTCCAGATAGACCGCTACCAATGAGTGCCACATTGAGGGGATGGCCTCCCGACTCAATCCGAGCTCTCTGCCAGAGACAGTGCAGTGCGATCCACATCTTCGTGACGTCCGAATCAGCCTTGCAAGTTTCGGGGTCAGTCTCGGCGAGGGCGAAGACGATGTATTTGTCACCAGCGACTTCGATCAGAGCGGTGGTTCCAATTGGGAATTTCTTGGTTTTACCCAGCCGCTTGACTACTTCCTCAGAGGGGACCCCTTTGAGTTCATCTTTCAGTTGGTTGTCGAAGTCCTTAACGCCTCCTCCAAAACACCGTTTAAAGAACAAGCCCTGCAGACTCTTTTCGGAAACTGGAACTCCAAGTTCACTCTCAAAGAACTCGGTGACGCTAATGCCACGTAGCCCAGGTTGCTCAAAAAGATCCCCAAAAAACACCTCGATCTTTGTATTACTAGTCGCAATTCTGATCTCGATTTTCGAGGGCTTCCAGAAACGATTTAGACCGTAGCAAACGCTAACGAGAATCATGATCGTTAGCGCGTAGCCCCCTTCAATAGTGACTCCTGGCAAAAAGCTATTGAGCGCCTCGATCACCGTCCAAAGCACGCTAAACGCAGCAAAAGCGTATACCACAATCCTCAACGGGTGGCGCCGAATACCGCGCCATAAGTCGCGGCATTTTGTTTTCTTTGTTGGCATCATAGTTTTGGGAGCCCTTGCCAGAAACGTCCGGATGAGTAAATCGTGCCGTTCGGATGTGGTTGTTGAGTAAACGGTGGGTTTGGCGGAGAGAGAAAGGAAGCGGCTTTCGGATCGTCGACGAATCTCTGAATACCGTTCTCAGACAATGAAGCCCTCGCTGCGTCGATAGAGTCGAATGGGATCTCGTCGATCACCCCTCCGGTATCGTTCACGAAAAAGACTGTGACACCTCTTTCTGTTTCATCGATTAGCGCCCAATTCTGCTGGAGCATTTCAACGACTTTGAACCAGTAATCCCGGGATTCGATTGTGATCTCGTCTCTCATGATTTCGCCTCCAAATCGCTAGTAA
This sequence comes from Spirochaeta sp., assembly GCA_027859055.1. GTDB lineage: Bacteria > Spirochaetota > Spirochaetia > DSM-27196 > Alkalispirochaetaceae > Alkalispirochaeta. Next base: position 820 of record JAQIBO010000343.1, on the reverse strand, counting down.
GTTTTGCTCCGATGGCACGAAGGCCGAGCAAGAGCTTATGAATTTCGTCTGTTGTGATAGAGACCTTCTTCCCGATCGAGGATGCCCCGACACCCGTGGCCTTCTGGTAGGATTCGTCAACGACTCCCATCTTGTGTGCAAGCAGGTGCCGCTTCTGAAACGCTTGTTGAATTGTAATCCAATCGGCAGGGTCTACCGCGTCCGCGAGGCAAATGGAGAATTGCTCCGACACCTTTTCAGCTGCCCCTTTGATGTTCTGAAACTTAATGTCCGCAGCCTTATTGGGGTTGCTTGCCTCCTGCCGGAACACGCGACACGTTTCCCGCCCAAATCCGTCGAAGGCAGAGACGCAATCTTCAAGCGCATTCTCGATCAGATGCTTTGACAAGAATGCATCCTGTGATTCAGCGATCGTCAGTAGTTTCTCGATAAGATCGAAGTTCTTCTCAAGGATCTGAAGCGAGTTGTGAACTCCACAATCGGGGCAGAATCCGAAAACCCCGTAGATCATGTAGCGGAGAGTGCATTTGTCGCAGATGACTTCGGTTTCGAGATCGGGTTCCTGGTATTGGCGCACTGGGGTGGCTCTGCCACTAACCTTCATGCTTACGCCAATGCCGAATCCACCACGAGGCTTGTGGTTGAACTCCATAGATTTCAGGTCTTTGAGCAACGCACTGCTGACCTGATTAAGGACAACGGATTTCACATACTCAACCTGTGCTTTCGTGTAGAACTTGTCCTGTCCCGCTTCATGACCGCAATGGGGACAGTGACATGGCAAGTCCTCGCCTTTCAATCCGGTGCCTGGCTGAATCTT
>JAQIBO010000318.1 GCA_027859055.1 Spirochaeta sp. | reverse complement strand
CCGAAGATGTTCACCTCCATCGACCATGCTCGATCCTGGTACGCGGATTTCGCTCATTGGTACAATACCGAGCATCTTCATTCAGGCCTCGGATATGTAACACCCCAACAACGCCGTTCAGGCGAAGCCGATCAGATCTACGCCATCCGAAACGAAACCATTGTCGACGCCCGTGAGAGGAATCCTTTACGCTGGCGGCGCAATCGAACCTTCTCGTACACGAGCAAGCCGGTGTCATTCGAATACCGGCCCCTGGTTCAGGCAGCCTGATGACTTCCGTTCAAATACTTGCGAATTCTATCTTGACACATTCCGAACCGCCGGCTAGAACAATTGCTTTCATAAGGTAGGATTATAGCGGCAAGATAGCAGGAAGGAAATGGAATGTGTTTGACAGCGGCGCAGTAACGGTCAACTCACGGTAACCTGCAACCCCACGCGGTTCAAGGTCAGCGCCACCACGCGCGCACCCGACGCGCCAGACCCAGATGCGCCACCGCCCGACGGACGCCCGGCAGCCCACCGCTCAAGTCCCACCCGCAGCCGCTCGGCCGCCTCCCCACTCTCGCTCACAAAGAACGCGTAGCCGCCACCACCGGCTCCCAGGAGCTTCATTGCCTGATGGTTTTCCGCCACGCCCGGGGCGCCCAACATGGACTCAATCTCCTCGTTGGTGGTACTGGGATGGACCAGCTGGTTCTGCTTCCAGCTCTCCCGTACCACCCACGCAAAGCGCTCAATGTCGCGTAGGGAGAACGCCTCGCGCGCCTCATCGGCCAACGCGCCAATACGCCGTACGGTAAAGAGCGACGCGGGATTCATACTGTTGTAGCCATCCACCACTTCCTGGAGGATGTTGCGCGCCAGGCGCGTCGCACCGGTATAGAAGAGCGTGTAACGCTCCACCGCTTCAGGCGCCTCAAAGAGCCATGGATCAAGCTGATAGACGGCCAGGTTTGGCCGGAGCCCCGGCGGGCTTACCGCGTACTTTACGCCACCGGCTACACCGCCAATCTGGTCCTGCCAGCCGCCGCCGGTGGTAAGCATCTGCTCCATCTGTAGCACCTGACGGTACAGCTCTCCGGTATTGATGTGGCGTTCATCAAAGACGCCAAAGAAGCGCTCCAGTGCCGCCAAGAGCACCGCCCCCAGGACGCTTGAGGTTCCCAGGCCACTGCCCTTTGGTACGGCGGCAAGGAGCGTCACTTCCACACCCCCTCCAAGGTCGCTCAGTACGTCCTCAAGCGTGCGCCCCGGATTCCGCGCTTGGGTGAATCCCAGAATACAGAGCGCCGCTCGCGGCAGGGCAAAGGGGACCAGCGGATTGCGGTAGTCCTCAAGGGCTGCAAAGCTGGTCACCCGCTCACCGTCACCCTGATCAATGGAGTGAAAGCGGATCTCATTGGCGGCAATCGGACGGCAAAAGACCTGGATGGGCGCCTGTCCGTTCAAGTCAATGGCAACATTGCAGACGCGCCCTCCCTCCCGCAGGGTATACGGCGGGGTATCGGTCCAGCCACCGCCAAAGTCCATCCTGTACGGGACTGCGTGCCCAGACGATCTGGTCCGGCTTCACGCTTCTACGTAACGGTGGTGGCGTGGTCAGGGCTGACAGGTACGGGATCTGGCTCGAACTCACGATGCTGGCAGGCGCACTATCGTGGTACCGTACAGAAAGGTACCGGCTGCGGTAGGCCCGGATGAGTTCATCCTGCTCCGATGCGGCCAGCGCCTCGGCACTCTGCCGATCATCGTCGGTAAGGATCGTCTGCGCCTGGAAACGGTAAACTAAATTGACCAGCTCGCGGAAAACAAGAATGACCAGGTAGGAGAAAAGGAAAGCCCTCCTGTAGAGTTGCTATTGGAGAAATCTCAGCAACAAGGAGGGCACCACAAGGTGGTATCCGTGAGTGTGGACAAAGATATCCAACGCTGCAAGCGATTTGGAAAAGAGAAGTCGACAACAGCCCGGGAATTGGGTCTGGCCCGGGGAACGGTACGGAAGTTCTGGAACATGGATGAGGGTCAGTACGATGCATATCGGAAAAAGGCTCTGACGAGGCGGCACCGGTTTGACGTGTACCGTGAAGAGGTTATCACGATCGTGGAACTGAACGCCGCTGACGGCGAGACGGTCCATGGATCGAGTATCTACGACGTGCTCGAGGA
>JAQIBO010000317.1 GCA_027859055.1 Spirochaeta sp. | reverse complement strand
GCATTATCTTTGGGAGATGACAAAAAATATGTATATCAAACAAACGCACCGCGTGCTGGCCGGCGTTCTGGCGTTGGGAATTGCCGGCGCGGCGACCGTCACCGCCCAGTCCGGTGGCGACTACGCCGATCTGGACCTGCGGGAGGCCCACGTCCTTGACGTCACGTTTACCCACCAGGGCGGCAACCAGTATCGTTTCGACGTAACCCTCATCCATGATGACGCGGGAGAAGCGGGCTACGCCGACTGGTGGCAGGTGGAAACGCGCTCCGGCGAGCCGCTCGGGCGGCGCACCCTCTTGCACGCCCACGGATCACGACCGTTCACCCGGTCCGAGACGATCACGATCCCCGACGGGGTGACCGAGGTGGTGGTGCGCGGTCGTGACCAGACACACGAGTACGGGGGAACGGCGATGATCGTGAATCTGTCCACCGGCGAGATGGAAGCGGTCGATCAGGGACCGGAGCCGACGGACTTCAGCCGGTAACGCTTACCAGGAGCCCTCGTCCCGAGGAGCCACCGGACTGCACGTGACCGACGTGCGCTCTCCAATGATGAGGTCGGCAACAGCTGCCATCCACGCGTGGTAGTGTTCCGTCTCTTTATGCGCAACGGTTGCCTCGGTGTCGCGATAGACCTCGTACAGATAATACGTTCCCGGTTGGTCCTCGTCCTTGAGCACGTCAAACCGGAGCACCCCCGGTTCTCCAAGCGAACCGGTGTGGTTGGCGATCGTTTTCTCTTCAAAATCCGCCTCCGAACCCGCCTGAACGTGGACCGTAATTATTCGAACGACCATAAAACCTCCCGTCATAGCAGCATCCTGACACAAGACCGTGTCTGTACTACCATACCAGTATGGCACAGACAAAAACACCTGTCGGATGGATCGGAACGGGAATCATGGGCGCCCATATGGCGCGGCACCTTATGGACGGAGGATATGAGCTCCACGTGTACAACCGGACCCGCGCCAAAGCGGACGATCTGGTGGCGCAGGGCGCATACTGGCACGACACACCGGCAGAGGTCACCGCGGCGAGTCGCTACGTCTTTACGATCGTCGGGTATCCCGCCGATGTGAGAGAGGTGTACTTCGGCGAGTCCGGTATCTTTGCCGGCGTCGGCGACACCACAAAAACAGTCGTAGATATGACCACCTCGGAACCGACCCTTGCTGAGGAGATCGCCGCCGCGGCGATGGAACGGGGTATCGTCGCCCTGGATGCGCCGGTTTCCGGAGGCGACAGCGGGGCGCGCAGCGGCGAACTGGCGATTATGATCGGTGGGGAAGCGACCGCGGTTCGCGAACTGGACCCGCTCTTTCAGCTCATGGGCGCCAACATCAAGCATATGGGCCCCGCCGGGGCGGGGCAGCACACCAAGATGTGCAACCAGATTCTCATCTCCACCACGATGATCGGCACGGTGGAGTCGCTGCTCTACGCGGTCAGCGCGGGCCTTGACCAGCATCAGGTTATCGATGTGATCGGCCGCGGCGCCGCCTCATCGTGGTCAATCAACAACCTGGGACGCAAGATCGCGGACAAAGACTTTGACCCGGGATTTATGATCCGCCATTTTATCAAGGATATGGGAATCGCCCTCACCGAAGCTCGCCGGATGAACCTGTCGCTCCCCGGCCTGGCGCTGGCACAGCAGTTTTATATCGCCGCGACCGCGCAGGGCGACGAAAACCTTGGGACTCAGGCGCTCTATCGTGTCCTCGCCGGTATGAACAACGGGTAACGGCGCGCCGGCCCGCGGTTACACGTCGAAGATCTTGCCCGGGTTGAGGATCAACTGGGGGTCCAGGGCGCGTTTTATCGACCGGACAACCTCCAGGTACTCCGGTGACACGAACCGTTCCATGTACGGTTTGCGCTTGTGCCCGATTCCGTGTTCCCCGCTGATCCGCCCGCCGAGCCGGGCGGTGAGGGTGTACAGTTCATCGAGAATTTCCGGGAGCCGGGCTTCCCAGTCAGGAAGGGACCAATCCGGGTTTTTCACTATCCGGGTGTGGATATTGCCGTCTCCGGCGTGGCCGTACGCGGGGACAAACACGCCGTAGCGTTCGGCGATCGCCTGCATGCCGGCGATCAGCTCGGGAATCGCCGCCGGCGGCACCACCAGATCCTCGTTGGCCTGGTGGGGACTGATCATGGCGTAACTCTCGGCGATACTCCGACGGACTTTCCAGATCCGTTCGCTGTCCGTGGGGTTGTCGGCGACAAAGACGTGATCCGCTCCCTCCTCCTCGCACAACTCGCCAACCATCTCGTACTGGCGAATCACCTCTTCCTCGTCGGAGCCGTCGACGGTAAGAATCAGTATCGCACCGGCGTTCTCCCAGGGAAGCGACTCGTTCAGGTAGCGGCAACTGCGTCCGAAGCTGTCGCGGTCGATAAATTCGATCGCCGTGGGGATGATCCCCGTACGTGACATCAGCCGTGGAACCAGCCCGATCGCCTGCTCCACCGAGGGGAAAAACACCAGCAAGTCCACTGACTCCTTGGGAACCGGCGTCAGGCGCAGGTAGATCCTGGTGAAAATACCCAGCGTTCCCTCGCTCCCGACCATCAGCTGAACCATGTTGTATCCGGTAACATCTTTGACCAGCTTGCCGCCGTATTGCACGATCCGGCCCGTCGGCGTGACCACCTCCAGCCCCAGGACGTAACGCCCGGTAACGCCGTATTTTACCGCTTTGCCACCGCCGGCGTTCTCCGCGACGTTTCCACCGATATAGCACGTCTCGAGGCTCATCGGATATCCGGCGTAGAAAAATCCGCTCCCTTTCAACTGTTCGTTGATTTCGGCGGTCACAACTCCCGGTTCCACGACCACCATCATGTTATCCAGGTCAATTTCAAGAATTTCGCTTTGTCGGTCCGACAACAAAACGATGCCACCGTACAGCGGAACCGCTCCACCGGAGAGTCCGCTTCCCGCTCCGCGCGGCGTCACGGGGATCCGTTCCCGATTCGCCAGTTGCATGATCCCGGCGATCTCCTCGGCGGTACGGGGGCTGACTACCACCTCCGGCTGGTGGGCGTAATGGGGGTCGGGAATCTCATCGTGGGAGTAACGTTCGCGTATGTCATCCGAGGTTGAAACAAATTTATCCCCGACGATCCGTTTCAGCTCCGCAACAATTGTCGGAGTAACCGCCCCGTACGTGACTGCCTCACTCATAGGGGATAGTTGTACCACAAACGGATAACGGTGCGAAACGGAAGTGAACAAAAACAGACGGCGCGGCTGTTACCGGGGCTTAACTGCCCGTTTTGAGATGGTGGAAATCCCGGCGCGCATCGTCCTGCCTGGACTCGGCTGCGTCCGCCGCGGATATGAACTCCTCATCGTCCTGCTCCACGGTTGTGAGCCGTGTGGTTGATACCACGTGGTCCGGCGCCACGTCTGCTGTATCATTGCGCTGCGTCCGGTACAGCGGGCGATTCCCGCGAAACGCCAGAATGATCGGCCACGAATCTCCATGCCACCATTCAAGCTTCTCAAATAAAATGGAAAAATATTCCTGTCTGCCTTTCTTTGTCCTCATATATCCACCCACCGCAAATATAACACTAGTTGTGACGGCAAACGACATATATGTCAAAATTCAGAGTAAATACTGTGGGCGTCACCGCCGCATCCGGAACCACCATCCCATCAGTGACCGCGCCCGGGGGGTCAGTTTGTTGCGAAGGTATCCCGCGGCGGCGCGTTTCACCGCCTCCGCCTGCGTCGGGTACGGGTGAATCACACCGGCGAGCTTGTCGATTCCGATCCCGTTTTGCATAGCCAGCACCACTTCCGCGATCATCTCCCCCGCGTGGGCGGCAACGATCGTACAGCCCACGATCTTCGTCGTGCCGCGTCTGGTCAGGATCTTTACGAAGCCCTCGGTTTCACCGTCCAGCTTTGCCCGATCGACGGCACTCATCTCGTGGCGGTACACGTCCACCGGAACGGTATCGCGGGCGGCCCCGCTTTCCGACAGGCCCACGTGGGCGACCTCCGGAGATGTGTAGGTGGACCACGGAACGATCAGCCGGTCAAAGCGCGCGGTCCGGGCGAACAGGGCGTTCTGGACGACGATACCCGCCGCCGCTTCGGCCATGTGGGTGAACTGGTACGGACTGGCGACATCCCCGGCGGCGTAAATCCGCCGGTTACTCGTCTGCAGAAAGGCGTTCACCTCCACGCCGCGCGGATGAAAGCGGACCCCCGCCTCTTCAAGTCCGATTCCCTGAATGTTGGGAGCCCGGCCGATCGCCACCAGCAGCTGGTCGCCGGAGACGTGTGCCGGGGCCGCGCTGGCGTCACCGTTGGAGGTGTAGGTAACGGTGGCGGCAGCGGGCAGGGTAGAAGCGTCGTCGGACGCGCCGGCGGCCCCGTCGGCTCCGCCCCCGGCGGAACGCCCCTCCGCCGGACCGACGCTCTTCACCGCTGCTCCCAGGTGCAAATGCACCCCCGCCGCGGCAAGTTCGGCCTGGATAATC
>JAQIBO010000278.1 GCA_027859055.1 Spirochaeta sp. | reverse complement strand
GTACGTGAGGGGTGGGATGCGGTAGGGCGCGCCCCGCCATTTCGATCACGGAACCGTTTCGCGGGCCAGGTCCGGTCGGTCGGTGATGAGCCCGTCGACCCCGCGCTCAATAAGAATTTGCATGTCATCGGGATCGTTTATCGTCCACGCATAGACGCGCACGTTTCGCCGCGCCGCTGCGGTGAGCAGGCGCCGGGTGATCACCGGAAGGGGACCCTGGGTTGGCGGCAGCATCAACGCGTGGTATTCGGGGGATATGACACCGGCGAGAAAGAGCCATGAGGATATCAGAAACGGTATCGTTTCTTTTTCGGAGCCATGGCTGGGGGCGTTTGGTTCGTTCGTGCGGAAATAGGTGAGCATCTCGTGGTGAAAGCTCGCCAGTACCGTTTGCTCCACCCGGTCAAACTCCCGTACGAGAGAGATCATTTCGTCGGCAAGGTCGGTGTTGCGCTCCTTGATTTCAACGATCATATGCGCGTCCGGAAACGCTGCAAATACCTCGCGCAGGGTAGGCACCACGATTCCCGCCCCACGAAGGGGGAACGTGTCCGGATCGTCCGCGGGTGAAAAGCGGTACGCCGCATCAAGTCGACGAAGCTCAGCAACGGTGAAGGAGTCGACGGCTCCGCTACCGTCGGTAGTCCGGTCCACCGTGGCGTCATGGATAACCACCGGAACCCCGTCTGCGGTGGCGTGAACATCCATTTCAAGGATATCCGCCCCAAGAGCGTATCCGTTGGCAAACGAGACAAGCGTGTTCTCCGGCATCAGCGCCGCGCCACCCCGGTGGGCGATTACGAGGGGGCGATCGTCGGGTAGACCGCGGAAGAACGCGTGCTCGGGTACTGGCTGGGCGGTTACCATAAGGGCGATCAATATGACAGCCAGGACCGTGGGAATCCACACTCTCTTTTTCCCGATCATTTTCCCGTGTTTCATTACGCTTCCTCGAGTATTGTACCCGCAATACTATGATATTTCCGTGCGAGGTGCGCGGAAATCTGCTATGATACTGGTCTCACGGTCACACAACATCTGGGCGGGGGACTCGATGACACACCATGACGATGACAGCCACCACCAGTACGACGTACTCCTCACTGATCCGGACCTGCGTACCGCCCTGAGCAACATCGGCGTGTTCGTTTCGGACTATACGACGGGCCGCAGCGTTCCAAGCAGGCTGTGGCTCGACCAGGGACTCGCCGAAAATGATACCGGTGCGGATCTTGACTGGCTGGAGCAGGTGCATCCCGACGACAGGGAACGGGTTGCTGCGGCGGTCAACCGGGTGATCGCGGGAGAGATCGATTCCTTTGATGAAGTGTTCCGATTTCGTCGGCCCGATGGCGCCTACCGCTGGGTGGTCACGCGGGGCACGTCGGTTACGAAGGACGAGGATGGAAAGGCAGCATTCTTTATCGGCCTCGATATCGATATCAGCAGGTTCAAATCGGTTGAACACCAGCTGCAACGGCAGAACGACCAGCTGGATACGCTGCAGGATATCGTCGCCGTGATCGGCGCGTCCTTGAATCTGGAGGAGACGGTTCACCGCATCCTGGAGGAAACCAAGCGCATCCTGCCCTACGATACGGCGACGGTACAGCTCCTGGAAGACGGCCGGCTTCACGTTATCGGCTGTTATGGATTTGCCCACCCCGACGAGATTATGACGCTCTCCTTCCCCCACCCGGAACGGGGCAGCCTCAGTACCGCTGCGATTGACAGCCGCAGCCCGTGCCTGTCGGCAAACGTTGTCGAAGACTTTCCCGCACTTATCCAGCCCGACCCGGAACATCCGATCGTGTCATGGATGGGTATCCCCCTCATTCGCCACGACGAGGTGTTTGGGCTGATGGCGCTGGACAGTTATCGAGAGAATACCTACACCGAAGAGCACCGCCGGCTTGCCGGAACGGTGGGGGTGCACATTGCGCTTGCGCTTGAAAACGCCCGTCTCCACGACGAAACGTACGAAATGGCGATGTCGGACACGTTGACCGGGGCCGGGAGCCGGCGCCGATTCCAGGTTGAGGGGCGGCTGCTCTACGAAAAAGCGCAGCGGGAGGGAAGCTCCGTGTGTGCCCTGATGCTGGATATCGACCACTTCAAAGCGGTGAACGACCGGTTTGGCCACGATACCGGGGACGTGATCCTGAAACGAATCGCCGCGGCGTGTATGGATGTACTGCGCGGGAGTGATGTGTTTGCCCGGTATGGCGGGGAAGAGTTTGTGATCCTGCTTCCCGGTTCGGCGAACCAGGACGGACAGCAACTGGGCCAACGAATGTGTGATACGATCCGGACTCTGTACCACGAAGAGATCGACCAGCCGGTTACCGTCAGTATCGGAGTTGCCTGCGAGGTCCCGGCCCGGGGCAACGACCTGGACACGCTGGTGCACCGCGCTGATACCGCGTTGTACCAGGCGAAGAGCAACGGCCGCGATCAGGTTGTTGTGGGCGAGCCGGTGGCGCGGTAACCGCCTACATCTTCCGAATACACCGTGATATGCTTCATGCGTGACTTCGAACCGCGGTATGTACGGCGCCATCGTGTCATTCCACTGGTTCCCGACGGTGACGGTACCGTCGAGCTGGTCGCGCAGATTGAGCGGGGTTATTACCCCTTCGGCGGAATTGCGAATCATCCGCCGTTGATCGGTCCCTTCGGTGAGCTCACCGGATACACGATGATTCGCCTGTTTCGCGACGGTCTTCTGATCGGCGCACTGGTTCTTCTGAGCCTCTACCATATTCTTCTGACGCTGGGACCGAACCGAAATGCACCAACGCTCGTATTGGCGGGGATCACCCTGTTTCTGGCGACCAACCTGTTCATCCTGATTGGAGAGAGCGCGTTTACTGCGGTCTTCTCCGTTCCAACTGCGCTGCACACTCGTCTGATCGGGCTGGCGTTATACCCGTTACCACCGCTCTATCTCCGGTTCCTTCGTGAGCTGTATCCGCTGGAAGCGCGGGGACGAGCGTCTGTCACGATCGAACGACTTCTGTGGGTGTGGCTCGCGGTGTCATGGATCGTGCCGTTGCAATGGTGGGCAGATCTGCTCTACGCGGGCATCGTCGTTATGGTTGGCGCGGCGATCCTCGTCGGTACAACTCTTGCCCGAGCGCTTCGCAGTCGCCGGGACGGTATCGGCTTTGTCGTTTCGGCAATCTCGGTCTTAATCGCAACGGCTGTGCTGGAACTTGGCGGAACCGCTGGAATCGTGGCATTACCGGAGCGGGTGGCGGGGTACGGGTTTGTTGTGTTCGCCGGCTTCAACTCCCTGGCAGTATTTCTGCGCATTGTGGATTTCCGTATCTCGCTGACAAACCTCAAAGACCAGGCGCAGCACGACGGACTGACGGGGTTGTACAACCGCAGAACCCTCGACGCCCGAGTTCGCGAGGAACACCTCCGCCACGGACGATCCGGGCGCCCATTGGCACTGATCATGCTCGACGTGGACAATTTCAAGCCGTACAACGACAACAACGGACATCAGGCGGGGGATCGGGTTCTGAAAACGGTGGCCACCGTTCTGCATAACCACGCGCGCCGCTCCGGTGACGTGGCTGCACGGTACGGCGGCGAGGAGTTTACGCTTCTGCTTCCGCATACGGATATTCACGACGCGTACCGGATTGCGGAATCGATTCGCCGTTCCGTGGAGGACCACAAGATTCCGCATCCCGACTCCGCTTCCGGGGTAGTCACCGTCAGTCTGGGGGTTACCGTTTTGGAGCCGACCGGGGGTGTCGGGTTCTCCACGGACCCTGAGAGTCTGTATCGCGCGGCGGATAGCGCGTTGTACGACGCCAAGGAGACCGGGCGTAATGGAGTACGAACGGCGTATGTGAGCGAGGCGATCCAGGCGGGCGCGCGCGTGTCCGGCGCGCCGGAGTGAAACCTTGTGGCACCTTCTTCGTCAAAGAGGGTATGAAACACTTTTCAGATACAGAGATTCGCGCCGCGGTGCGCGAGCGATACACGAATACGGTGACGGCGGCCGCGAGCTCATGTTGCAGCGGACCGAACGACGGCGGCACGGACAGCGCGAGCTGTTGCAACGGCGGGTACGATCCGGCTCAGTTGCAGACGATTCCCGCTGGAGCAGACCTGGGACTCGGGTGCGGAAACCCGACGGTGGCGGCGGCTCCCCGGCCGGGGGAGACGGTGCTGGACCTCGGCAGCGGTGCCGGGGTGGACTGTTTTCTGGCCGCGAAGAAAGTCGGCCCCGAAGGACGGGTGATCGGGGTGGATATGACCCCTGCGATGGTTGACCGAGCGCGCGAGAACGCCCGCACCGGCGGGTATACCAACGTGGAGTTTCGCCTTGGAGAGATTGAGGCGCTCCCGATTGCCGACGCGTCGGTGGATCTGATCATCTCCAACTGTGTGATTAACCTGTCTCCGGAAAAGGAACGGGTGTTTGCCGACGCGCTCCGCGTACTGGCCCCCGGCGGGCGCCTGGTTGTCTCGGATATTGTGACCGACCGGGACGTGACCGAAACGGAGCGTGCCGATATGGATCTGTACTGCACGTGCGTCAGCGGCGCAGAAACGGAATCTGTCGTCCATCAGTTGCTTGTTGACGCCGGCTTTGTCGACGTCAGTATCGACCGCGCATCGGTGCCGTTCGACTGGGGGGAAACGCGGGGCGCCTCCGTGACGGTGTATTCCGCGACGATATCCGGGCGAAAACCGGCAGCGTGAGTGGGGCGGGCGTGGCCGGATCTATTCGTTAACAGCCGTTTTTGCACACGCGGCGGAGCGGCTCAAAGTCCACCACCCGACCACGCGCGTCAAATGAAAACGAACAGCATTGCGTCAGATCGCGATGAAGGAGGCGGCGCCCCCGGTGAACCCGCGTCTTGACCGCCGCCGGGGATACGCCGGTTCGGTCCGCGATCTCTTTGTGGGAGCGACCGTCGATCTCGCATAGCTTCAGCGTCGTCCGATACGGCTCAGGCAGGGAGTTGATAAACCGTTCCATCCAGCCGGCGATCTGCCGGCGGGTTTCCTCGTCCCGCTCATCCTCCTGGGAGGTATCCTCAATTTCCGGCAATTCCTCGGAGTTGCGGCGCGTGCGGTAGTAATCGATGAGGGTGTTCCGGGCAGTCTGGAATACGTAGCCGGCGAGGTTGGGAGGTACCGTTTCCCGCTCCAGGCGACGCAGAACCTTGAAAAACGTCTCCTGGGTCAGGTCCTCGGCTGTTTCGGCGGAGCCGGTGCGCGAGGTGAAAAACGCGATCAGATCGCTGCGGATTTCCCGATACAACGGTTCAATCATTGCGGGTGTATTGTTCCACACGTGGCGGGCGGAGCGCCAGCGTCCGTGCCGGTTTTGGGCGTGGTCACCCGGGGAACGCAAAGATTGGCCCCAGCCCGACGGTGAACAGCCAGAATCCGTACAATGCGTGCTCGATCGTTGCAACCGAAGCGGACCGGGAGGCGAGATAGGTGCGAGAAAAGATCAGTCCGCCGAAAAAGGTCAGTAAAAACACGATCGGGTGGGCGATGACGATATGCGCCCATGCGAACAGAACCGCTGAGGCGAGGACCGCGATACCACGCGATCTGAAGAGGTGCATATACCGGGCGAAAAAGAACACGCGAAAGAGGAGCACCTGTGGAAGCACGGAGAACAGGCAGTAGACGACCAGCATCGTCAACCAGAGCAGCGGGTCGCTTCGAACAACGCTGAACAGCAATTCCCGGTTCCAGACCGCTACAGCGATTGTGGAGGCAACGACGAATGCCGCAAACCGCCCGAATATTCCGTACCACTGCGCCGGTTCGGTCCCGGAAAACCGAAACAGATCCCGTGATATCAGTTTCTTTCGAATCGAGAGAACCGTGATGTAGACCAGCGCGCCGATTACCGCGGTTGCTCGCAGGGGAAGCGGAAGCGGCGCACTGAGAATTGCGGGGAGCGCGACAAACAGAGCGATCAGTTCGAGCCAGACGGGAACGAATGCCATTACCTGCAAATATAGCGGCGAGGCGCCGGTTCGTGGGCAAATTCTCGGAAACCGTTAAGATGTTACGCCGTAAAAATTGTAGAATAGCCCCACCATGCTGTTTATCCTCGTGCTGCTTGTCAGTCTGGGCGTCCTGATCAAGGGTGCCGATGTGTTCATCACCGGCGCCGTCGCTACGGCGCGCCATTTTCGCGTGTCGCCGCTTTTGGTTGGTATGGTGATCGTCGGGTTTGGTACCTCCGCCCCGGAGATGCTTGTGTCGACGATGTCAGCCGTTGAAGGTGCGTCGGGGATCGCCCTCGGTAACGCCTGGGGGTCCAACATCGCAAATATTGCCCTCATCCTCGGCGTCACCGCGCTGATTCGGCCGGTGACGGTCCAGTCCCGGGTTCTCAGGACGGAGCTTCCCATTCTGCTCGGTGTGACCGTCCTCGCCGGCGTGCAGGTGATCGATGGGTCGCTTGGGCGATGGGACGCGGTGCTCCTGCTGGTTCTCTTTGCGGGCTTTCTCTTCTGGTCGATTCGGTTTCAACGGGCGGAGCCGACCGACCCCCTCGCTGATCAGGTTGTGCGCGAGGTGATGTCGGATGGCGGCGAGGATGGCGGCGAGGACCCCGGGGGACGCGTACTCGGCGGGCCGCGAGTCCAGCCGGTGGGGCGGTCGGTTGTAATTCTGGTGATTGGTCTGGTGCTGCTGATCGGTGGAAGCCGCGGCGTGGTCTGGGGCGCTGTCGGGCTTGCCCGGGCGGCGGGAATCAGTGATCTGATTATCGGGCTGACGATCGTTGCGATCGGGACGTCCCTGCCGGAGCTTGCCAGTTCCATCGCGGCGATCCGCAAAGGCGAGGACGAGATCGCCTTCGGAAATGTGGTCGGTTCAAATATGTTCAACACCCTGATTGTGGTTGGTCTTGCCGGGGTGATTCGGCCGTTTCCCGTGGAGCGGATGTCACTGGTCCGGGACGTGCCGGTGATGGTGGGACTCACGGTCCTGATGCTGTTGTTCGGGATCGGGCGGCGCGGCAGGGCGGGCCGAATCAACCGGGTGGAAGCGGCGGTACTGTGTCTGGTATACGCCGGCTACCTGGCGTGGCTCCAGAAGCACACCGCCGCCGCTGCCGGCGCGGAC
>JAQIBO010000257.1 GCA_027859055.1 Spirochaeta sp. | reverse complement strand
CGGATGAGGTTTACCGCATATTTGGCTGCGAGCCGCAAGAGTTTGCCGCTACCTATGAAGCTTTTCTTGGTTTTGTCCACCCGGACGACCGTGCCGCGGTGGATGACGCGTATTCCCGTTCACTGCGGGACGGGACCGACGGGTATGAGATCGAGCACCGGATAGTACGGCGGGACTCACAGGACGTGCGGTATGTCCGGGCACGATTTGATCACGAGCGCGATGATGCGGGCGCCATCATCCTATCCACCGGCATGGTTCAAGACATCACCGAGTTCAAACGGTCTGAGCAAGAACTGATAGGGCAGAAGCAGTACCTCGAAACAATTCTTGAGACAACGGCCGACGGCTTCTGGGTAGTTGGTCCCGATAAAAAGATCACGAGTGTAAATACTACCTATTGTCGGATGTCTGGTTACAGTGCCGATGAACTCAAAAAAATGGAGATCAACGACCTCGATGCCAAAGAGAATCCTGAGGAAACTGCCGAGCGAATAAAACGAATAATGGAAAATGGATCGGAGACGTTTGAGACGCAGCATCGTAAGAAAGATGGGTCTATTCTTGACGTAGAAGTGAGCGTTTCCCGCTTGGACCAGGAAGACGGCATCTATTTTGTCTGTTTCTGTCGTGACATAACGCAACGACGCAAGATACGACAAGATCTTGATCAGAGCCACAAACGGTATCAATCTCTCGTCGAGAAGTCTCCCGATATCATCTACCTCTTTGGGACGAAAAGCGGAGGCATATTCTGGTCTGAGGCGACTCGTCGAATACTTGGATATGAACCGAATGATATCGTACGCGACCCGTTCTTGTGGAATCAGTCTATCCACCACGACGATCAGTCGTTGGTTGAGGCAGCTATTACCGGAGCGATCAACGGAGAGCCCTTCGACATCGAGTATCGGATAAAAACGAATGATGGTGATTGGATCTGGCTCCGAGACAAGTTGATCGAAAGAACCGAAGAAGATGGGGGAATCATCATTCAGGGTCATGCAGAAGACATCACCGAACAGATATACCAGAGAGAGGCCCTGGAACATGAACGCTACCGCCTATCTGCAATCATCGACGGCACCGGCGTAGGTACGTGGGAGTGGAATGTGCAAACAGGTGAGACCCACTTTAACGAGAAGTGGGCAGCGATAATCGGATACACCCTTGATGAGATCTCACCGGTATCTATTGAAACCTGGCAACGTTTTGCCGACCCAGAAGACCTGCAACGTTCAGAACAGTTGCTTGGTGCCCACTTCAACGGTGATACCGAAGGGTATGAGATCGAGGCACGTATGCGCCATAAGCATGGGCAGTGGGTATGGGTCCTCGACCGAGGAAAAGTCGCGACATGGACTGAGGATGGAAAGCCGGAGTGGGTTTTCGGAACCCACCAGGAAATCACTGATCGGAAAAGGCTTGAAGAAAAACACATCGCTCTTGGCAAGGCGGGAAGCGCCCTACAGGCGTGCTCCGCTGAATCAATCAACTACACTGATATCACGAAAACCGCCCAACGATTGTCTGGAGCGACCTTCGCAGCCTTAAATCTGTTTGATTCTTCCCAAAAAACTTTCGCCACTCAGGCAATTACCGGTCTTCCGGAGTACATCCAAAAGGCGGAAAAACTGCTGGGACATCCGATCGTGGGGCGCACGTGGGACTATGATCCGGACAAAGAAGTCGCTCTCGGCGACAACCAAACAACGGTTTTCCCCTCTTTGGGAGCCCTTGCATCCCGAAGTCTCTCCGCGACGATAGCGAACAAAATTGCCGGTGCATTTCACGTTGGAGAGGTGGCAGTGGTGCGAATCACCACCGCTGATGACACTCAAGGCAATTTCACGCTTTTCTTTTCTGAGGGAGCCCATCTGCAGGACGAGAATCTGGTAGAAACGCATGCCTCAATGGTGGGAATCACGCTCAGGCGGATCGAGACGGAGAGACGCAACACGAGCCTTGTTGCCGAAAAGGAAACGTTGCTGAAAGAAGTGCACCACCGACTCAAGAACAATATGAACACCATGACCAGCCTGCTTTCACTTCAAGCTAATACCCTCGAAGATGCCGGTGCGATTAATGCGATCAAAGACGCCGCGAGTCGGATGCGAAGCATGCAGACACTCTATGACCGGTTGAACGTTTCGGACAGCTACAGCCAGATGTCGCTGGTCGAATATCTCAAGACACTTGTACCGCAGGTTGTGGATCTCTTTCCAGCCAGCAAGGATTTTGTGGTTACGGTAATGGCCCGGTCCGAAAGCCGTGAGAATGATTCGAGCAATGAGTTGAATCACTCGCATGACTACCGCCAGTGCAAAATGGGAACAAAACGGCTGTCCACGGTGGGGCTGATCGTCAATGAACTGGTGACTAACACAATGAAGTACGCATTCCCAAGCACCATTTGTTTCGACGAAGCCGAATCCGAAGCCGAATCCGAACAGCCGACGCTCAATGTGACCATCGATTGCACGGCCGAAGAGATCACGATCACCGTTGAAGACAACGGAGTTGGCGTTCCTAAATCGTTTGATCAGGAGAAAACGTCCGGATTCGGTCTGGTGATGATAAACGCCATGACAAGCCAATTGGACGGAACAGTGACGTATGAGTCCGTTGATACAAAGAAATCCCGGGGAACTCGGGTGGTGCTGTGCTTTCCGTCGGAAGAAACGGGATGACAGGAATCTGCATGAGAGTAAGATGACCGGTCAAACATGGACGGTGGATTTTTCGCTCATCGGGTATGATACAACCCGTAATACCGATTCCGTAATCGCCCCATATGCAAGATGTTCACTCTAGCGCTTCAAAGAAGATTTCATCCGAAACCGGTTTCTCCAGAACAACGAACGATTCGTCATGCTCTCCGAGCAAGTCATTTACTAGGTGAAGATTCCCGGTAACAAGAATGATCTTGACGATGGGGTCCACTTCAGGACGTCCATGATGATTATATCCGGATGATACTCCTGCGCATTCCTGAGAGCGCTATCGTAATCAACGGCAAGGGGCAACACAGTATAACCACAACCACGGAGCATCATCTCATGCGAAAGGGCGAGGATTGGATCGTGTCCCACGATCAGTACGTTCTTATCGTTTATGTCATACCGTCTCAAACTCTAAATCGACACGCGTTCCCGCGTCGACGTCCCAGTTCAGGGTTCCTTCGATTTGCTGTACCAGAATTTCTACCAGATGAATTCCCGAAGTTCCACGATCGTCTTCAAAGATCCGCGCCGGAATACCTGGCCCGTCGTCAGCAATCGAAATCTTCACCCCATCTGACGCTCGATATTGCAGTACAACAGTGATCCTTCCAGAGGCGTTCTCCCCGGTCGCGTGTTTGATCGCATTGGTCACCAGTTCGTTGACGATCAGGCCGGCAGGAATCGCTCGGGCGATGTCAAGGACCACAGGATCGGCAGGTATCTCAAGGTGAATGTTATCGGCCCGTTGGTAGTTTTCTGCGATTCCATCGATTAGTTTCCTCAAATACGATCCGAAATCCAGCCTTGAGGACGTGTCGCTCGTGTACAACAGGTTGTGGACGTGTCCCATAGTCACCATACGATCCCGGGTTCGTTCCAAACCTTCGATCGCTTCTGCCGGCGTTTGAATCTGCCCGATCTGAATGTTTATCAGCGCTGCCACGGTCGCCAAATTGTTCTTCACACGATGATGCACCTCCTGAATGAGGACGTCTTTTTCGTGAAGCGCTTCCTTGAGTGCTCTTTCAGCACGTTTTCGTGCGCTAATGTCCTGAATGATAGAGAAAAGGAGTGGTTTTCCGTTGGTTATCACCGTACCGGTGAGAACCTCGACGTCTCTCACCGATCCGTCAGCGCGGCGATGCGGAAACTCAAAAGCGTCGTTCTGAGCTGTCCGAGCTTCCCGTATTCGCTGTTTGACTTCCTCTGGAGATAGCTGATTGATATCAGTAATCAGCATTGACTTTAGGACCTCGATCGACCGCCCGTAATACTCTGCAGCTGCTGGATTGGCGTCCATAATCCGTCTTGATTCAGGATCGATCACGAGCATAACCGCATGGTCTACCATAAAGAGGCTACGGTAGCGCGCTTCGCTCTCACGAAGGCGTTGATCCGCTTGGGCCTTATGTTCTCGACTGAGAAAGAGCTGCGCAATCAGAAACGTGCCGGTGGGCATCACAACAAGGATCTCGAATATGACCGAATGGAAAAAGATGTATCGCAACCCCCCAGGGAGAAACAACTGGAGAAGCGCCATCCCGACATGGACGATCAACCCAAAGAGAAAGAGTCGTAGCGGCCGCACCCACCGCTCATCGCGGCTACGTAGAAAATGTACTATGACTCCAAGTACCGCGGATTCCACGATCACAAGCGTGCCGATGATCGCTCCAGTACCGCCTAACGCAAGTCGGTATGCTACAGCGATCACAACCGCCGGAACAGCGCCCGCCGGTCCGAGAAAGAGTCCTGCTATGGCAAGAATAATGGACCTTCCGTCATATATGACGCCGTTCGCAAAATGGATTGGCGTCATCATGCCGATTATTGCGGCAGCTCCAAACAAAACACCCGCAAAAACACGACGCAATCCCGTGTTGAGTTGAAACCTCGAAACGGTCAGATCATAGATGAGCGCTAGTGTGACCAGTATACGGATTAAGCGATCACTTCGCAACATCGCCAGACAGCTCGGACGCAACGTGTCGGTGATTTCGAGAGAAGTAGAGAACAACAGTACCGAAGACGGCGTTTACCAGGCCTACTGGGCACAATCACGATCCAATCGACGACGAACAGCCTCCCGTCGTCGCGAGCGTATCAGAGACCAGGAGATCCGTGCGTACATTGAGGAGAACCTGAAGCTCGGATGGAGTCCCGAGCAAATCGCCGGTCGTCTGCCGATTGACCACCCGGATAAGCGCGTGAGCTACGAGACGATCTACCAGTTTATCTTCAAGGTACGACGCGATCTTACACAATATCTCCAGTGTGGGAGAAAGCAGCGCCGAAAACGGAAGAATCCACGGAAGAAACGAGTGCTCATTCCTGAACGCGTCGGAATCGAGCAACGACCTGAGCACATCAATGATCGGAGTGAGCATGGTCACTGGGAAGGTGATACCGCGGTCAGCCGACAAAGCTCGGCGGCGCTGATGGTGCTCCAAGAGCGTTCTCTCGGTCTTACTCTCCTTGAGAAACTGCCCCGATGCGCTCCGAGGGATATGGCGCAGGCTGTGATCGGTCGCTTGAAGGATTTTCCAACTGATGTACGACGGTCCATCACATTCGACAACGGACAGGAGAATCGCCATCACACCATCATTCGCGATGCACTTACCCTCGACACCTACTTCTGCGATCCCTACAGCTCATGGCAACGGGGCAGCGTTGAGAATGCTGTCGGTCTGACCCGAAGATTCTGGCCCAAGAAGACCGACTATGCGTTGATCTCCGACGAGGATATCGCTATGGTCGAATACAGGTTGAACACACGGCCTCGAAAGCGCTTCGGCTTTCTCTCGCCGCTCGAATATGCCTCACGTGTTGCGTTGACCGGTTGAACGCGGGTCTCTCTGTATCCAATTGTATC
>JAQIBO010000419.1 GCA_027859055.1 Spirochaeta sp. | reverse complement strand
CAGCACCGCCACACCACCCCCGTCGGCAAAGACCGACGTGATCAGCGTCATCGCCCCCCAGACCGGTGACACTTTTCCAACGCCCCCTGTAGCCACCCCCAACGGTTCCGCCAGGGGTATCATCAGGGGAAGCAGCGCAAATGACGCGAACACGAAATATTCGACCACGCGCGGTTTCCACGCGGCGACGATAACGCCGAGGTTGAAAAAGATCGGGATTGAAAGGACAAGACCGGCGCCAAGACGCACCACCCCACCCAGGGACGGCCGGACAAAGCCCAACAGCGTTGCCGCACCAAGCAGCACCGCCGCCACCGTGCCCGCCAGGATAATCAGGGCGACTACCTTTGGGCGCGCGTAGTCGGAAAAGCCACCGGTAGCGGTGGCAACCACCGGAAGAATGCCCTGCTCCCGGTCCAGCAGCACAAGACCGCCGGCAAAGAAAAACCCGATAAATGTCGGGTCCAGCAGGATCACCAGTCCCACCGCCGTCTCACGCCATGGCGCGGGGACAAGGGCGATAATCGCCAGAAAGAAGATCGTCAATACCAGATAGACCAGATACAACCCGTTGCGGTACTGGAGGGTCATTTCCGTTGTGAGCAGGCGCCGGAAATCGCTTCCAGGCGCCCTCACGCTCCTTCCTCCGACTCGCCCTCCGACTCGCCCGCGAGCCCGTCTCCCGGCCCGCTCCCCGGCGCGTGCAACGAACGCCCGGTCACCGTGAGAAACACCGTCTCCAGACTGACGTCCCGGTTTGAAACGTCGGAAATATGGGAAAACTCGTTCAGCGGACTGGTAATAAGGTGTCGGTACGGGTATTCCCGCACAATATCCACGCCATCGTGGTCCCGGCCATACACCACAATTCCCGGGTTGCCGTACCGCTGCTTCAACCGCGCCGGATTTTCCTGTACCGCCAGGTACCCGTCCACCAGAAACGCCACCGTGTCGCACAGCTCGTCAGCCAACTCCATCGCGTGGGTCGTCAGAAAGACCGCAACTTCCGCCTGCCGCAACTCAACAATCCAGTCCTTGATCTGCCGCGCCCAGTACGGGTCCAGCCCCGCCGTGGGCTCATCCAGAAAAAGCAGCGGCGGGTTATGCAGCACCGCCCGGATAAACGAGAGCCGCATCCGCATCCCCTTGGAGTACGTCTCCACCCGGTGATCAAGCGCCTCAGTAAGACCAAGCCGCGCCGCGGCGGTATCGATGGAAACCGCATCAACGGCCCCGCACATTCCCCGAAGGGCAAGCGCAAACGCCAGATTCTCCCGGCCTGTCAGTTTGACGTACAGATTTGGCGTCTCAAAAACGATTCCGATCCGCCGGAGAAAAGAGGTATCCCACCGCGTCAGGTCGGTACCAAACAGAAACACTTCACCGGAATACCCCGTCAGCATCCGGTACAAAATCATCTGCGTCGTGGACTTGCCGGCACCACTCGGGCCCAGAAACCCGTATACCGCGCCCCCCTCGAGAACAAACGAGATATCCGTGAGCGTCTGCTCCGTCGCCGAGGGATACCGAAACGACAGGTTCCGCACCTCGATACAACAATCATTCATCCGGTTCGCCCCCATGATGAAGTCATACATCATTGGCGACCATCTTTTCAAACGCCCGGAAAAAGAATTGGTAAAACCGAACTGCCGTTCTTCGGAGCACCCTTTCCACCCCATCGCGCCGGAGACGGGAACCACCAAGTCTTGCGGTTTGAGACAGCTTTGGCTATTGTTTGGGTTTCAAGAAACCGGGTGCGCCACACGCCTGCGCCGAAACCACAAGGACAGAAACATGTATCTATCAAGAGGTGAGAAAGAGGGAATCGCGCTTGCCGCCGTCGTGCTTTTGATGCTTTCAGGTCTCTTCTTCGGGGGTCGAGCAGTACTGAACGCTATAGCGGACCGCCCCGATTTGCCGGCACCTGTTGAGGATCCGGTACAACAGCCTCCGGGAGAGCCCGCAATGGTAACCTATGTGGAGGGAGATGCCGACGGGAGGAGCGGGACATCGGGCCAGTGGGACCGTCTCGCCGCCGGAGACAAACTGGACCGCTTAAGTGTTATCCGGACCTATCCCGGCAGCTATCTTGACCTCCGTCTGCAGACCGGTACCGTCGTACGAGTAATGGAGGAGACGCTATTTTCACTCTCGAATCTGGGGTCCGAGCGTATCGAGGTTGATATCCGGGAGGGTGAGGTCATTTCTCGCGTCAAGCGTCTGGCCGGGAAGCAGGAGTTCTTCGTCCAGACCCCCGGAGCGGTGGCCGGCGTCCGTGGTACAGAGCTGGTATTGGCCGTTGACCCGGAACAGACCGCAGTCTTCGGAATGTCCGGCTCGGTAGAGGTCAGTAACCCGGATTTTCCTGATCAGACGACCACCCTCGGCGTCCATGAACGATCCACGGTCTCATCCGGCGTAGCACCCACCGATCCGCAGCCGATGACGCCCGAGGAGATCGATCGGTATCAACGGATACTCGATACACTCAACGAGGAGCAGGTACTACTCGTGAGCGATCAGATCACCTTTCAGCCCAATTCAGCGGAGCTGACACCCGGGGCTCAGGAGGCCCTGGATGAAATTTATGATCAGCTCCGGTCGGTAGAAAGCCGGATTGAGATCCTCGGCCACACCGCCGACATCGGCTCGCCGCAATCCCAGGTTCGCCTCTCAACGGAGCGGGCTGAATCGGTGAGAGACTATCTCATTGAACGGGGAATTTCGGAGTCCCAGCTCTCAGCCACCGGAATGGGCGGCAGCCGACCGCTGAGTGAAGACACCGATCCCGCGGCGCTGCGACGCAATCGTCGGGTGGAGTTCCGAGTCAACAGCGACTGACTGGCGCCAGGAGTTCTCAATCTAAAGCTTCCTCAGTTTGTCCCATTCCTCCATCGATTCGGAACGTGTCACCACGGGGATTGGTCGAAACGTTCGCGAGTCAGTACGTTAAGACGGATGTGATGGACCCACTTTGTGGGTGCATGCGTGTTTTTATGGAGGATATGTCATGAAGTTTTACCAAAATCCCAATACTGCGCTTTTCGGAGCAGTTTTTTTCGCACTGGCGCTGTTCATCCCTGCGGCGGTGATTGCCGGCGGTAGCAGTGAGAGTGAAGCGACGGAACCGGAGGAAAAGATCCTGCAGGTCGGCCTGCGCAAGCTTACAACGATCGATCCGGCTCTCGGTGCCAATGATCCGGAGGTGATGTTTAACCGTCTCCAGTACGATTACCTGGTGGAAATCCTTGCGGATGGAACCCTTGAGCCGAGCCTGGCCACTGGCTGGGAAGTCAGCGACGATGGACTCACCTACACGTTCAATCTCCGTTCGGGAGTCACCTTTGAGGATGGTACCTCCTTTGACGCCGAGGACGTTGTCTTTACCTTCGAACGGCTGGTGACCGAGGGCTCCTCCATAGTTGGACTCATGGGACAGAACGAGGACGGCAGCGCAACCTGGAGCGTTGAAGCGGAGGATGCATCAACCGCGGTATTCACCCTGGAAGAACCCAACGCCGACTTCCTGTACGGAGTGGCGTCCCGGTTCGCCATGATTCTCTCCAGTGAGAGCGAGGCGGTAAACGTCTTTTCCGACGGCGATGACACATACGAACACTTCAACGGCACCGGGCCCTTTGTGCTTCAGGGGTACGCAGTTGACCAGAGCGCGCGCTTTGTTGCAAATGACGCGTACTGGGGTGGAGCGCCGGCGCTTGACGGTGTTGAACTCGTCTTTTTCGACGATGACCAGTCCCAGCTCGACGCGTTCAGAAGCGGGGCGCTGGACTTCATCATCAAGGTGCCCGATGATCTCGTTTCCGCCCTCGAACAGGTTCCCGACGCCACCGTTCTCACCCGCGCCACAAACACCCACCCCGTCGTCCGTGTCCGGACCGATGAGGGCTCCGTGGGCGAAGACGTGCGAATTCGCCAGGCGTTCAAGTTTGCCACCGACCGGGAGCTTCTCAATCTGGACGCCCTTGACGGTGCGGGGACGGTAGCCAACAACGACCCCATTGGCCCGACGTATGGCGAGCTTTTCAACCCTCAGCAGAACCGGAGCTATGACCCTGAGCGGGCGAAGGAACTGATCGCGGCGGTTCTTGCCGACGGCACGGGAAACGGATACGTCCGTGAGGTGGACGGCGAAGCACGGATTGAAATTCCCTTCTACGTTGGAGACACCTTTGAATACGGCCTGGTGGCGGAGTTCCTTCAGCAGCAGTGGCAAGAATCCAACATTTACGTGGAGCTCAACGTGGTTCCGGAGAACGTCTACTACGCCGAGGGCGACAACAACTGGCTCAATACGCAACTCGGTATGACCGCCTGGGGCGCCCGACCGACGCCGCAGGAGTACCTCAGCGTTGCCTACACCGCCGGCGCGGCGTTCAACGAGTCACGCTGGTCCAACGACGAGCTTGACCGTCTCGCAGACCAGGCAAAGAGAACTGCCGATATTCAGGCTCGTTCAGAGATCTACAACGAGATAAGCGGGATATTCCGGGAGTCCGGTCCCATCCTGATACCCTACTTTCGTCCCGTTGTCGCGGCCCACGCCGACAGAGTAACCGGCCTTGTGCTACACTCGTTTCCAGGACGAACAGACTTTCGCGGAGTTGATCTCCGTTAGAACTCCTATCCGTGAGGACGTTTGATGGCAGACACGGCAGACAGGGAGCGGGGGCCGGAACCGGCCGCTGCTCCGCAAAGAACTCGTAAAAAGCAGGCACCCGTCCTGCAGGCGCTCCGGGGAAACCCCCTGGCAGTGATCGGGGGTGTGGGTGTCCTGTTTTTTCTCGTGCTTACGCTGTTCGGGCCGCTGGTGGCACCGTATCCCTACGATCAGATCATCCGCGGAACCGACGTCGGCCAGGAGAGCCGCCGCGCCCTGACCAGCCAGCCGCCATCGGCGCTGTTTCCCTTCGGCACCGACCAGCGAGGCCGGGATATCTTCAGCCGAATGCTGTGGGGTGCCCGGGAAACCCTCGGGTTGCCGCTGATTGCGACGATAATTTCAGTCGTTCTGGGCGCATTTCTCGGCCTGCTCATCGGCTACGTCGGCGGCATTCTGGACGATGTGGTATCCCGGTTGCTCGACAGCCTGATTTCAATTCCTGCGATGGTGCTTGCCCTCGTGATGATATCTACCATTGTCCCCCTTCTCTCCGCATCCGGGAACCAGCTGATTCACACAATCGGCGCCAACAACATCAGTCTCACCGCGGTAATCGTACTCATTTACGTGCCGATCATCTCCAGGGTAGCCAGAAGCGCGACGCTCTCGGTGCGAAACCGCGGCTATATCGAGGAGGCCCGGCTGCGCGGTGAAGGGACATTGCACATTCTCACCCGACAAATACTGCCAGGCGTTCTTCCTGCCCTCGTGGTTGAGGCGGCACTCCGGCTCTCCTACGCGATTATCCTGGTAACGTCACTGGGCTTTCTGGGGCTGGGAGTGCAACCGCCGTCTCCGGAATGGGGGCGCATGGTACTCGACGCGCGGACGCAGATCGCCGAAGCGCCGTGGGAGCTCTGGTACCCGGTTCTCGGCATCGCCGTTCTCATCGTCAGTTTCAACCTCATGTCCGACGGGATTCGTCGGGTTCTGCGAAAGGAAGCGTGATCCGTGGAAGAACCTGTCATTCAGGTAGAAGGCCTCACCGTGGAATACCGAATCGGGCACACCTGGTTTGAGGCGGTACAGGCGATAGACCTCCAGATCAACCCGGTGCAGATCCACGGCCTCGTCGGTGAGAGCGGAAGTGGCAAATCCACCCTCGGTGCCGCGATGATTCATCACCTCGCCCGGAACGCGCGTATCGCTGCGGGGCGGATTCTCTTTGGCGACCGGGATCTGCGGGAGTCAACAGACCGGGAAATGGAGCAAATCTGGGGCAACCAGATCGGCTTTGTTCCGCAAAACACGATGGATTCTCTCAACCCGTCACTGCGCATCCTCAAACAGATGAGAGAGCTCACGCAAAAACATCTGGGAATCACGTCTGAGGAAGCGGAGGACCTGGCCGCCGAAGCGCTGCGTCACGTGCAGATAGCGGATCCGCTCGAGGTGCTGTCCCGCTACCCCCACCAGCTTTCCGGTGGGATGCTCCAGCGGGTGATGATCGCCATGGCGCTCAGCACCCGACCAAAGCTGGTACTCCTGGACGAGCCCACAACCGCCCTGGATGTAACCACCCAAGCGGTCATCCTTGACCTCCTCCGGGATCTGATCAAAGAGGAGCAGGCGGCGGCCCTGTACGTCTCCCACGATCTCGGGACGGTGGCGCAGCTCTGTGATTACGTAACCGTACTGTACGCCGGGGAAGTGATGGAAAGCGCCCCGGTGGAAACGCTCTTCGCGCACCCACGACATCCCTACACGGTGGGCCTCCTCGCCTGTCTCCCAACTTCGGTTACGGGGAACGAGACGCGGCTGACCACAATAGAAGGCGTTGCTCCCGCGCTTGGCGCGCGGAGCGACGCGTGCGTCTTTGCCGACCGGTGTCCCCTCGCCACCGATCAGTGCCGCCGGGAGAAGCCGCCGCTGGAAAAGATCGACGCGTCGCGGACGGTCAGATGCTGGCGGTGGCAAGAGATCGCGGACGGTTCGGTGACCCCGTTTTCCGGTCGCAAGGAGGATGAGAGCGGCACCGCTCCCAGACGGTCTCTCGTTCTCAAAGCGCAGGGAATGTCCAAGCGCTTCGGAGACAAGAATCTCCTCGACCGTCTGAGCCGCAAGCCGGTAGCGTACGTGCAGGCGCTGCGGGATGTCTCCATCGAGGTAAACAGCCGCTCCACCTTCGGTCTGGTTGGCGAAAGCGGCAGCGGTAAAACCACCCTGGCTCGCTCCATTCTCGCCCTTCTCAAAGCTGACGAAGGGCAGATTGTCCTGCAGGATCAGCCTATCAGCCTGGAGCTGTGGAAACGTGATCGGGAAATTCTCCGAAATCTCCGCATCGTGTTCCAGAATCCCGACGACTCCCTCAACCCGTACCGGAGCGTTGGCCAGACGATCGATCGCACCATCGCCAAACTTGCCGCCGAGAAGCTGTCGCGGTCAGCGATTCGCGCACAGACCAGGGAACTCCTCGAGGCGGTGGGCCTCTCGGCGGAGTACTACGATCGTCGACCGGGTCAACTGAGCGGCGGAGAAAAACAGCTCGTGGCGATCGCCCGCGCCTTTGCGCCGCGTCCGGCGCTTATCGTGGCCGACGAGCCCACCTCCTCTCTCGATGTTTCAGTGCAGGCGGTGATCCTTAACCTCCTCAAAGACTTGCGAGCCCGGGAAGGCGCCTCCTACATCGTGATTTCCCACGACCTGGAGGTGGTGAGCTACCTGGCGGACCACATCGCCGTGATGTACCTGGGGGAAATCGTGGAACAGGGTGCGGGAGAGGCGGTTCTCAACGTCCCCTCGCATCCCTACACCGAAGCGCTCCTCTCGGCGGCACCAACTCCGGATCCCACCGTTCGGCATCACCCGATCGTTCTGCACGGTGAAATCCCCTCACCGCGCAATCGTCCAACGGGATGTCCCTTTCATACCCGCTGCCCCCGCAAGATCGGACCGATCTGCGAAAACGAGCTGCCACCGGTCCGCACCGACGAAGACGGCCACGAAATTCGCTGTCACTATCCCCTGGAAGAACTCCGCCGTCTCCAGAGAAACGGGCCCGCGCACACAGCGGGAGAGGGAGGTGACCGGTGACACGCTACCTCATACAGAGACTGCTCCTCCTCGTTGCAACGCTTATACTCACCTCGTTCATCATATTCGCGCTGACCAACCTGCTGCCGGGAGATATCGCCCGCCTCGTCCTGGGCCGGGACGCCTCACCCACGGCGGTGGCCAACTTTGAGGAGCAGTTCGGCCTTGACAAACCGCCGATGCGCCAATACGTGGACTGGCTCGGTGGCTTTGTAACGGCGGACTGGGGACGGTCCTTTACCGCGGGAAACCCGCCCGTCCGTGACCTCGTTCTGACCCGCCTGGGCAACTCCATGCGGCTGGCCGGGCTTACGCTCCTGATTGTGATTCCGTTGTCACTTATCCTTGGAGTTCTTGCGGCCCTCCGCGAGGGAAGCTGGCTCGACAGCACCATTTCGATCGTCTCACTTTCGGTGGTCGGGCTCCCGGAGTTCGTCACCGGCATCGTGTTGATCAACGTGTTTGCCCTGACCCTCGGCTGGCTGCCGGCAACGGCCTATATCGCCAGGGACATGAGTATTCTCGCGTGGCTCAGGATGCTTATCCTCCCCGCCCTCACGGCAAGCCTGGTCCTGGTGGGGTACATAACGCGAATGACCCGGGCGGGAATGCTTGAAGAACTGAAGAAACCCTACGTCAGCACCGCCACGCTGAAAGGCCTCTCGTGGCGCCGGGTCGTCTTTGGCCACGCCCTGAGAAACGCCCTTCTCCCCACAATCGCGGTCATCGCGCTGTCCATCGGCTGGCTCATGGGAGGGCTGGTGGTTATCGAAAACGTCTTTAATTATCCCGGCATCGGTTCACTGCTGGTGACCGCTGTCACCCAGAAAAATCTCCCGGTCCTGCAGGCGATTTCGGTCCTCATCGTCTTCTTTTACTCCTTCGCTAACCTCGTAGCGGATCTGCTGTTCGCCTTGCTGAACCCGCGCATACGCCTGTCCTGACCAGGAGTTCTCAATCTGGAAACCGCAGCGGCTTCCAGATTGAGAACTCCACCAAAAACTTCCTCGGATGGCCCAACTTCTCTATTGATTCGGAGCGTTCTCAAAGTGAAGGGGGGGTGCTCCCCCCTTCACTTTGAGAACACCTGTGTCCTGACCGATCGGCCGGCGCTACACGATGCGGCCCGCCCAGAGCTCCGTAAGAAACCGCTCCCACGGAAGAATATCGATCCCGTCAACACGGCGGGGGCGATCCTCCCGGCACACGACGATGCCACGACTGATCGATCGCTCCTCCAGCAGCGCTTTGATACCCCGGGTGTGTCTGGCGTGGACCGTTGTCGCGGACT
The DNA here is from genome assembly GCA_027859055.1 of Spirochaeta sp. Lineage (GTDB taxonomy): Bacteria > Spirochaetota > Spirochaetia > DSM-27196 > Alkalispirochaetaceae > Alkalispirochaeta. The sequence continues at coordinate 3,208 of JAQIBO010000419.1, read as the reverse complement.
TGACCTCGATCGCGATACGTTCATCGACGAGGAAATCCACTTCGTATCCTGACCGGGATCGCCAGTAGGACAGAGCTGTGCGCGGTGAGCGGTAGTCTATCCACGCCCTGAGTTCGAGAAAGATGATATGTGCGAAATACTCACCGAAATCGGTGCCGTTCGGGTCTATTGTCCGCTGTCGTCGGAGCGTTCGCACAACGCCGGGGTCAAAAAAGAAGAACTTCGCTGTCTCAATCGCCTTTCGCTTCACCGAACGGGTGTACGCCGGGAGTTCGAAGGCCAGAAGAGTATCGTAGAGGATGGCAAACCACTGTACCACCGTTTGGCGGGGGACCTGCGCGTCTCTGGCAATATTGGAGTAGTTGATCATCTGAGCGTTGGCGGTAGCGGCGGTCTCAAGAAACCGGGCAAAGGCGGGGAGATTTCGTGTCATCCCTTCCGCGGCAACCTCTTCGGTGAGGTAGCGGTCGACGTAGGCGGCCAGTCCCTCATCAGGGTCCCGGGACAGGTAGTGCGGCGGGAGCAGTCCCGCGTGAATCGCCCTGTTCAGATCATACCCGACTGTCGAAAGCTCCGGATAGGTGAACACGTGCATCCGTCGATCGCTGCCCCGCCCTCCCAGCATCGACTCGCCGGACCGTTTGAGCGTTCGCGGGCTTGAGCCGGTCTGAAGAAAGCGAATCCGCCGTTCTTCCATCATCAGATGCACCTCGTCCATGAGCATCGGTGCCTTCTGAATCTCGTCGATAACGACGATCGCATCGCGGATCTCCGCCGCTTCAATCTCCTGACGGATGCGGGTTGGATCGGCCAGTACCGACAGGAGCAATCGTTGATCCAGAAGACTGAAGGTCGCCGCTACGTCTTCCACCTGTGATCGGATATACGAGCTTTTTCCCGTCTGACGTGGCCCAAAAAGGAAAACTGTCCGTTCTTGCAGAAGGTCTGAAAGGTCCAAAAACCGGGGTATATAGTGAAATCCGCCGTCGTACATGGCGATTATCATGATAATCGCCAACTAAGTTGGCGTCAAGCAGCACTTATCGCTGTATTGGCCGTCGGTCAGTGTACCAACTGGGGGCTACAGGCGCTCTTCCTGACGAATACCGTCGCCTGTCAGTATCTTCGTCGCCATGAGGCGAAGAATGAGATGGCACCTATGGCTGATGCGCGGGCTATTCCTGGTCGCGCTCACGGTGAGCGCGCAATCCCCGGAGGCACACGGCGTGTTACTTGACGATTTCTCTCGCACCGACGGACGGTCACTTGTAGGCACACGGTGGGAAGGTTTTACCGACCGCGTTATGGGAGGGCGTTCCGATATGTCTGCGGGTGTCATCCAGACCGCCGACGGCCCGGCGATGCACATGACCGGGCGGGTGACGACGGAAAACAACGGCGGCTTCATCCAGGTGCGCCTCCCCCTCTCGGAGAACGGCCGCTTCGACGCCTCACAGTATCGCGGCGTGGCCGTGACCGTACGTGGAAGCGGGGACAACTACTACGTACATCTGCGCACCGCTCATACCCGCATGCCGTGGGCGCATTACCCGCAAAAGCTTCCGGTAACCGGGGAGTGGCACCGTGTTGAGCTGCCATTCACGGAGTTTGAAGGCGAGCTCACCCTCGGCGGGAGACCGGTGGATACCAACCGCCTGCGTTCCATCGCCATCGTCGCAGCCAAAGCCGACTTTCAGGCGGACATCCAGGTCCGGGACATCGCGCTGTACTGAGTGGGCCCGTCCGTACGCTATGCCAGTTTCCCGTCGGAGCGTTCAATCAACCGTGTCTCCTGCCGATCAAACGTGAAATAGTCAATCGCCGACTGCAAGTTGTCGGCTTGCGCGCTCAATTCCTCAGACATCGAAGCCATCTGTTCAGAGGCAGACGCATTCTGTTGTGTAACGTTATCGAGTTGCAGTATCGCCTGACTGATCTGTTCCGCACCACTTGACTGTTCTGCGCTCGCCGCGGTGATCTCCTTCAAGAGCTCGGCAGACTTCGCTATTTCCGGGACAAGGTCGTGTATCAGCTTTCCCGCAGTACCGGCTACGTCGACGCTGTCCCGCGACAGCTCCGCAATTTCAACCGCTGCCTGCTGGCTTCGCTCGGCGAGTTTGCGGACCTCACTGGCAACAACCGCAAAACCTTTCCCGTGCTCTCCCGCCCGCGCCGCCTCAATCGCAGCGTTCAACGCAAGGAGATTCGTGTTACGGGCAATCTCTTCGATGATGGAAATCTTCTCGGCGATCTGCGTCATTGCCCCCACGGTCTGCTGTACTGCCTCGCCGCCTTGTTGCGCGTTTCGGGACGCACTTTGCGCGATCTTGTCAGCCTGGACCGCGTTGTCCGCGTTTTGCTGAATATTGGAGGCCATCTGTTCCATCGAGGCGCTGACCTCCTGAACAGAAGAGGCCTGTTCACTCGCCCCCTGCGAAAGCTGCTGCGCAGTTGAACTTATTTCGCCGCTCCCTTCGGCCACCCCATCACCGGTGCGTTTCACGTCCGAGATCACGTCTGACAACCGCTGCCGCATCGCGTCCATCGTATTCGTGAGATCGGCAACCTCATCCTTTTCGCGACTCTGGGTTCGCACCGTCAGGTCGCCGGACTCGATATTTCCAGCTACAACCTGCAGCTCTGCAATCGGACGAACCACACTCCGAATGACAAGTAGAAAAAATGGCGCAATAACAAACGCGAAGAGCCCCAGGACGGTGGCAACCGCCGTAGTCGATAACCGGGAAATCTGAGCCTCAATCCGCCCGGCCACCTCGGACTGCCGTGTTGCAACGTTGTCGACGTATACCCCCGTGCCAATCCAGAAATCGGTACCAGGGATCATCTCCGCGTAGGAAACCTTCGGTTGGATTCCTTCCCCGGGTTTTTCGAACACATAGTCCACAAACCCCCCACCGGTTTCTGCGGCGGCCGCCAGTTCCCGCACATAGAACACGCCGTTCGGATCAGTCGTGTCCGCGAGGTCCTCACCTTCCAAATCGGGCCGCGGAGCTACCGTAACCGCTGTTGTGTCCTCGTATATGAAGTAGTACCCCGAATCGTCATCCTCAAACCGGATATCTTCCACGTGTAAGCGCCCGCAGAAAAACGTAAGGATCTGAGAGAAATAACCGAATTATCGTAGAGAAGACTGGAAGGAAAGGATAAGGGAAACCGGGCTTAGTTAGGTTGCCGCCTGACCCGGTCT